>JACVQG010000254.1 GCA_015661045.1 Dehalococcoidia bacterium
AGTAACAGTCCCGGAGAGTGTACCCGTACCAATTGCAGCTGCTCCAGCGGCTCCGGCAGGTCCTGTTGCTCCAGCCGACCCTGATGGTCCGGACGGACCCGGCGCGCCGGCAGCCCCGGTTGGTCCCGATGATCCCGCTGGCCCGGCAGGCCCTTTGCAACTGAGGAATGCCAGACTTAGAGTTAGTACCAGGATAGATATAAGTATTAGAACAGTGTACCTTCGACTACAACCTATGTGCATAGCGCCTCCTATTATTAGTGATATCGCTCACATAAACTATAATAAGAGATACACTACACATTAGCTTCCGCTATTACAACTATTTATAAGTAGGCATTATTGCCGCTAAAGACTTACTCATATTTCCCTACCTGTATATCGATACAAGATTATATCCAAATTATTTGCTGCTTTTGATATTAAAACCCGTCTACTCGTTTTACTACCTACAAAGAAATTAGTTAATAAATAATGACCCCGACATATGAATTAAGGGAAATAGGCAATATTGCTTAGGCCGATGAAACGTAAACGATAGTCCCGGAATGTTCAGCATATGTGCGGGCATAGGAGGAGAGTTATTTTATAAAAACAATAACCTCCCCACCGTATCTATCTTTTTCGGGGGGAGGCATTGTCGAAAAACAATTACCCCTTATATTTTGGGTGAGATATCGTAGTTTTTAACCTCTTTGCAATATATCTCCAGAGTGGTATTGCTTTCAGTGACTCCCGTGGGAGACCCAATTTTCGACCAACCGGGCGACTATTGCGGCTACCGTAGCTAGCGCCGCGATTGCTGCGGGCACTGCCACCATCATTATCTGAATGGGGATGGTCTCAATTATATCTTTCATCTCGAAAATACCGCTAATTACTGTGCTCATTACTTCGCTCCTTTTTCCAGATAAACTATAACAGCCTGGATTTCCAGGGCCGTTAGTTGTCCGCCTTTATCCTTACTGTACGCCGGCATACCACCTTTACCTTCTCCGGTGGCTTTTATTAAACTATCTGTCCCTTTTTGTTTTAGATAATCCGCCGACCCCAAACTTGCCATGGGTAATTGATTGCCATTGGCTCCGTGGCACATAGCGCAGTTTTTATCATAAATAGGCTTGCCATCAGGTAAACTGCTCGTAGCCGGCAGTTGCGCTACAGTTGAACCCTCTATTTTGGCTTCCTTTTCCAGGTAAGCTATGATAGCTTGAATTTCTAAAGCAGTAAGTTGACCGCCTTTATCCTTGCTGTATGCCGGCATACCCCCTTTTCCTTCACTGGTGCCTTTTATTAAAGCAGCCGTACCCTTCTGCTTAAGATAGTCCGGAGACCCCAGGTTAGACATAGGCAACTGACTGCCGTTAGCTCCATGACACATGGCGCAATTTTTATCGAAAAGCGGCTTGCCATCAGGTAAAACCGGTGTTTCCACTGCAGCGGTTTTTTTGGCTATTGGCCCGGCTTTGTCTCTCAAATATTGCAATAGCGCCATCAACTCTTGCTTACTAAGGTTGCCACCCTCCCCCTTCCCAAAAGGAGGCATACCACTTTTACCACCCTGGACTGAAATAAAAGCCCTATCAATTTCCTGTTGCTCCCAATATTGGGGCGTGGTCAACAATACACCCGCAACTTTGTTGCCATCGGCGCCGTGGCAGGTAACACAATATCTTTTATAAAGTGTATCGGGATTGGGGGCGGTTTTACCGACTGCCTCCTCCTCTAAATAGGCCAGAATGGCATGTATCTGATCCTCATTGAGATGTCCGCCCTTCTTTTGGGAGAAGGCATGCATGTTCCCTTTGCCATTGATAATGCTTTTTGCCAGATTCTCCACGCCCTTTTTCTCTAAATATTCCCTGGAATTAAGAGTAACTCCTTCCACCTGATTACCTTTAGCGCCGTGGCAGGCTGTGCAGATCCGGAGATAATAAACGCGGCCGTCACCTAACATATCGGCGCTGGGAGGGGCAGGAGGAGGCAATGGTTTTTGTGGTATCTGTTGGCCGTGACATTTAACGCAGGAGTCCCGTTTTAGCATGGCAGGAGTAGCAGGTGTCCATGCCAGGGCGGTTCGTAGGTACCGGATTCAGGTCGTGGGCTATGTTTGAATGGCAGGTAACGCAGGTAGCCCCCCGTTCAAGGTGAGATTGATGGCTAATTTTTATATTCAAAAAATTATAATTAAAATCTTTTTGTTCATTAGTTTTAACTGTGGCTGGATGACATCCAACACAGTTAGGTCCAACTCTTTCCGGCTCAGCCATAAACCCCTTTACATACCCCTCATAAACGATCTGGTGAGATTTGGCGTGGCAATCAACACAGCTTACCTTTTGCAAATCGGGATGTACCAGGGAAGACACTGATTTATCCGGCGTATCTCCTGTTGCGTGACAGGTAAGACAGTAAGTTGAGCTTGAGGTTGTCATTCTGGCGAGGCCTACAGCGGGTACTAATGCCATAAAAAGTACACCCATCCCGATAAATAACCACATCCATCGAGGTATAGCGGCAATCCTCTCCCATAAGCCTGGTTTGGTGTTTCTCATTCTCATGTTCATTGGATTTCTCTCATACCTTGCTTATAGATACCAGTGTATCTTTCCAGCCCTGGCCGCCCGCAATAGGGTCTTTACTCCAGGGGATAATATGGTGGGGGTGGACTCCATTACCGTGTTCCTCCCACCAAAGAAGTTTGGTATTTGGATTTTCGCTTTCATAAGCCTTACCCTGGGCAATCCGGCCTGAGCCCCAGTGACCAACACAGGAACCTATAGCTAAAACGCCGGGTTTTACAGACTCGGTAACCATGGCTTTTACGACAATGACGCCAGCCGCCGAAGTCAGCCGTACCTGGTCTCCATTATGAATTCCTAAAGAGCCGGCAGTCCCCTTATTAATCCATACCGGATTGGTATGGGTGATTTCAGAAAGCCACATACACGGGGCAGTTCTGCCGTAAGTATGTGTGTTAAATTGGAAAGTAATAAGCTGAAATTCCTTTCCCGGGGCGCTGGGCAATGGAGTATATGCCGGTAAAGCTGCTAATTGCTGCTTCTCGAGGGTTTGTGAATAGATCTCATATTTGCCGGAAGGGGTGTTGAAGCCTTGCTTTTTATAGCTATAAAAGACTGGAGTTGCACCCCAATCGGACCATACCCCTTTGGCTTTAAGGGCATCCCACCCGCCGTCTTTTATCAGGCCGGGGAAGGTGCCGGCTATCGTTTTCCAATAGTCCTCTACAGAACTGAATGCAAAGTATTTCGCGACATCGCCTCCCATGCGCTTACCCAACTCAAGAAACAGTTCACCGCCGCTGAGCGACTCTCCTTGAAGCGGGATGACAGGTTGCATTAAATTAATGAAAGGAACCAGATCATAAGCAGGCGGCGATTGCAGATTATAAGATTCAAGATACGTAGCGGCAGGTAAAACCATATCAGCTAACATGGCAGTCTCAGTTAAATAGGTATCCATGGCCACAAAATATGGAACCCGCCTTTCATCTTTGAGGGATTGGGTTATCTCGTTCGGGACAGGGCTGGAATATACAGGATTAGCCATGTAGGTTAATAACAGGCTGACTTTGGGGTCCGGATTGATATTACCCGTCAAATTGAGGAAGCTGTCTTTAAACGTCAATTTGGGTGGCTGCGGTTCCGGCTGCATTATTTCATAGCGTCGGGGTAAACAGACACCACCCGGAGAATCTATATTACCAATAACGGCATTAAGGAGGGCAATTGCTCGTTCATTCTGAACCCCGTTGCTATGCTGGCTTACACCATCTCCAGCGATGACTATTGATGAATTGGAAGATGCCAGTTCTACTGCCAGGTCAACGATTTCAATTGCAGGAATTCCGCTGATTATTTCCGCCGACTGCGGAGTGTATTGTTCCAGATGGCGGGCCAGTTTTTCTGATGAGTAATTCGTCCAACGGTCCAGGAATTCCGAATTAGCTAAACCCTGTTTCATAATCACATTAGCCATAGCCAGCGCCACGACTGCATCTGTACCGGGATTGGGCTGGAGCCAAATGTTACTCTGTGCAGCGGTAAAGGACAGGCGCGGGTCAAAAGTTACTAATTTAGCCCCTTTAAGCTGAGCCTGTTTCAGGCGTTGGGCAAGAGGTATGAACATGGGGTGAAATTCGTAAGGATTTGCCCCGAAGTTGAGAATGAAGCGGGAGTTTGCCACGTTCGGGATTTCGGTATCCACCCCCCAGGTTACCTGTTGCGCTGCCTTTTTGTTGCTTTGATAAAGATCCATCTCCGCTGTAACAGATGGCGTGCCGTAAGCCTGTAAGAACCTCCCTGTGAGTCCCGATACACCTTCCAGTAAACCTGCTATAAAATGAAATTCCTCAGGTTTTCCCTGGTTACGTATTGCTTGCAGACGGTTTTCAAGCTCATTTATTGCCTCCGGCCACGTGATACGTTTCCATTTCCCTTCACCCCTGGCGCCTACCCTCTTTATCGGAAAAAGAAGCCGGTCCGGGCTATAAGCATGATTAATTCCCGCCAGGCCCTTAGCGCATAGCTTTCCATGTGAGTTTGGATCTAATGGATTTCCCTCTATCTTCCTTAGAATCCCGTCTTCCAGAAAACCCAGGATACTGCAATTAGCCGGGCACTGAAGGCAAACGCTGGGGATGGCTCTACGGAAACTACCTGTCGTACGGGAGACGCTTTTCCCTACTGCCTGCGCTGGTTTCAGTTGACCGAGCCACATTTGGGCTGTCAGTGTACCCAGCGCTGCCCCACCGGCTATTTGTAAGAATTTCCTTCGACTTATATCAGACATCCCATTCTCCCGGGTTAACGACTTTACTTAGTGTTTATGCCAAACGTTTGTTTATTGCCGGCAAACATATTCTTACGTTAACTAAGATGAATACCCTGTCCACCTATAACCATAACGTATCTCATTGCAAAGACACCTATCATTGCCAGTACAGATGCGATAATTACTGTCGGCGTATGCCTGCCTGTCCGCGGGACAAGTAATAGTATCGCGGGGATAAAAGCGCCCAGAATTAGTTCCACACCCACAAAATATGGTCTGAATTCCCCTTGAAGGAGCAGTAACGCCGACTCCCTGGCCTCGGTATCTGCTGTCAATAGGACAAGAATATCCGAAAGCACAAAGAAAAGGTCGATAAGAATGGTATAAGCTAACATCTTACCCAGGGTGATCGCCAGCTCATGGTTCATCTTTTCCCTGGTTACCCAGGACCTTATCTGCACAACTATTACCATCAATGCGGGGCATAAGGGCCGTGTTCCACAGTGCATACGCTTTACCCAGCGCTAATATAAAACCGGTATAACCATGCACCGAAATGGCTAGCGGTATTCCAACGAGTCCGAATGTCTTTGTCAGCTTGAGATTTCCCTTGAACATAAAGAAACCGTAAATCAAGCAGTTAATAGGGTAAGCCAGTAGTAGAAAACTCCCCCAGGTTATTGGGGAACGGAAATTCAAATAGGGAAAAAGATGCCAGAAACGGAGAGGTTGTCCCAGGTCAATAATTAGATTAACCGGGGCTAAAGCCAACAGCAGGGTAGCTAATACTACACCTGTTTTACCCAGGGGTTTGAATTTTTGCAGGCCAAAACCATATGCCATGGTGGATAGGAGGAATGAGCCAGCGCTGAGGCCGGTCATATAGAAATAGATAGCAATGGGGAGACCTATAGCTTCTTCGTGGAATACGTTGTAAAGAATGGTTACATCCGGTTCCATTGCGCTTTAACTCCTCTTGTTCCTGTTACCTTCATGCTTCTCTATCTTGTCAAGCTCCGCAGGCCCCATAGTTCTCATAGCTGCCATGTCTGACTGAATGTAATAGACCTGGGGTTGGGTATCCCTATCTGGTTTGAGTACCTGGACAGGGTTGCTGGCAATTATTCTGCTGACTTCGCTGCCGGGGTCGGTAATATCGCCAAAAGTCAAAGCGCTTGTTGGGCAGGCATTTACACAGGCGGGTTCCAAGCCGGCATCGACGCGGTGGTGGCACCACTGGCACTTTTGCACTATTTTTTTGGTAGGATGTACATACCGGACGTTGTAGGGACACGACGCCATGCAGTATTTACAAGCGATGCACCGGTG
>JACVQG010000255.1 GCA_015661045.1 Dehalococcoidia bacterium
CCTGTATATTCACATCTATACTGGTGGTGGCAATGGCTTCGCCGGGCACATTTAACGTTATGTTAAGATTAGTAACACCGGATTCAACTTTTGGGGTAACCGGCACTGGATTTATATTTGGTGGGCCGGGCTTTTCACCCAGATATTGGACCTGGTCCAGATATAGAGACATGGATTGAAGCCCCGGGAAAACCAGGTCGGCTACCATATAAATTACAAAGGGCCTTACGCCAGCCGCCTCGATTACCAAAGTATATTTACCGGGACGGGCCGACTCCGGAAACAACAAGTCCATTGTTTCCGTTAAGTTCACATTAGCGCCAGCTTTTACGCTGGGCAAAGGCCCGACTTTTATCGTTCCTTTCCCTACTATCTCCTCAGGCTGCCCGCCATCCAGCTTAGCTTTGACCACATAGTCAACTTCCACGTTAGTATTTAACGGTAAATCCTTGACCAGAGTAGCATCTCCCCTGAGAAGACCCTGGAATTTTTCACCCTTGAACACCTGCGACGGGGTGACCTTTCTTTCAAACGCATTCACCTTCACATACCCATCTATAACCTGCCCGAAGGCTGATCAATAACTTAATCCTGCCTGGCTGTAATGATACCATAAAATATTTATTATGTAACGTTCAACAAAACATGGAAATATTCGTTCATCAGAAATCCAGCTAAACCTTGACTATTCAGTACATGGGATATAGAATTCGAATAGCCCCATCGGTTCATTGGAAGGAGACAATAAAATATGAAAAGGGTCTTTTTTTATGGCGCTTCAATAGTGTTCATTTTCACAATCATTCTTTCAGGGTGTACCCCAAAGGCCGTACCAGCTCCGGGCACGACTAGCCAGGGTACCATATCCTCAACCCCTGCTCCATCGAAGCCTGTTGTAAGCGCCGAGAGCACAGCCTGGAATACAGTGGTTGAAGCCGCCAAAAAAGAGCGTAAAGTAACCGTTTATAGCTATTCCTGGGTTGGGGATTCCGGCGTGGCTATTTCTAATGCCTTTAAAGCTAAATATGGCATTGAACTGGATTTGATAACAGGCCGGGGTTCAGAGTTTATCGAACGACTGAAGACAGAAAAACGAATGGGGCGTATGACAGCGGATATATTCGAAGGTAGCCCCAGCCATCTGCCCAATGCAAAAGATGCCAATACACTAACGGCTAGCGCTTCCAACCTGCCCTCTTTACAGGAAGCGGGAGTCTGGGCTGTCGAACCGCTTTTCCTGGATAAAGATGGATTTATACTTCCGTTTATGTCAATGGTGGCTTCACCTTATATTAATACAAAAATCATCAAACCCGGGGAAGAGCCAAAAAGCTGGTTAGATATTCAACAACCACGGTGGAAGGGGCAGATAATGGTGCAGGACCCTGCAATAAGCACCGGGGCTTATCGCCTGTTAGCTTATGTAAAGTATGGAGTTTTCACCGAAGATTTTCTCCGCCAGTTAAATAACCAGGACATCCGGTTTACCACGGGACTTCAACAGGAGGCCCAGTTACTGGCCCAGGGCGAAAGGGCGCTATCCCTGTATCTCATTGACTCCGATACCGCTTCGGCCATTAAAGATGGAGCGCCTATAAAGGCTGTCTCGATGAAAGAGGGTGTGCTGGCCCAGGTGATGGCCATTGGTCAGATCAAAGATAACCCTCATCCAAACGCCGCAAAGTTATTTCTCAACTGGTTATTCACACAGGAAGGACAGAAGATTAATGCCGAAGCTAAGGGTTCCGGGTCAATAAGGAAAGATGTTCCCAGCTTCAGCCCACCCGGCGCCCAGGTGCAGACCAAACTCCTGGTACTGACCGCTGAAATGTTGAACGACTATGCTAAACTGTTCCAGGAAAAATCTCTGGTAAAATTATGGAACCGATAGAACTTTTCCCGGGCTAAAAATTTAAATGGAGGAATTGTGACCGAAAGAGTTACCGAACGACGTAAAGAACCCGAACCCCAAGAGCTTATCTTCGAATACATGCAGGAATATTACCGGGTCCGCAGGGAGCAGGGCGAAAAGGGGACCATAGTTCTCAAAGGAAAAGATATACCCTGGGAGCAAAACCGTCAGGGCCTTATAAGGTTCTACACTCATCCCCAGAACTGGAAAAAGTTGGCAGTTCCCGGCTGGTCGCTTTTTGTACATCACATCAAAAAGCAAGGAGGAAGACATACCCACCAGGGTGGTCTGGGGCTTTTTGTACTGGATGGAAAGGGTTACACGATAGTGGATGGAACGCGCTTTGACTGGGAGAAGGATGACCTGATTCTTTTACCCATGAAACCCGGTGGATGCGAGCACCAGCATTTCAATCTGTCGGACAAACCATCATCATGGCTTGCCTTCATTTTTAATCCTTTCTGGGATGCCTCAGGCAATCTCAAGGTGCAATCGGAGACATCGCCGGACTGGAAAGGGCCAAATGCCCCTCCACCGGTTGTTCCCCATGTATCCTGAATAAATTATCATAGCAACACAGAGGGGCGTCCCGATATATCGGGACGCCCCTCTTTATTTTAAAAGCAAATTATATTCGCTATTTACAAAGCTCCAAAGTGTGGTAAAATTATTCA
Source organism: Dehalococcoidia bacterium (assembly GCA_015661045.1). GTDB lineage: Bacteria > Chloroflexota > Dehalococcoidia > JACVQG01 > JACVQG01 > JACVQG01. Next base: position 2,587 of record JACVQG010000255.1, read on the forward strand.
TTATTCTTCTTGAGTAGCCGGCCCGCCTTCGCAACAACCAGGTTAATTGAGGATGGCTATAATAGCCAAAAGGAGCGCGAGATGAAGAACCTGCGATTGATAATTGGTTGTAGTTTGGCCATATCCGGCACGTTGTTTAGTGCGTGTACCCCGAAACCTGCGCCCCTCTCAAACTTATCTCCACCGGGTTCGATGGTTCCAACATCTATACCGACAAAGGCCGTTACCCCTTCAATTAGTGCAGATGAGGCGGCATGGAATAAAGTTATGGAGGCGGCCAAAAAAGAAGGTAAAGTAACCGTTTATAGCTATTCCTGGGTTGGGGATGCTGGAATTGCTATGGTGAGAACTTTCGAGAGTAAATACGGGATCTCCCTGGACATAATAACCGGCCGTGGCGCTGAGTTCGTGGAGAGGTTAAAAACAGAAAAGCGGATGGGCGCCATGACAGCAGACACATTCGAGGGATCAGCCACACACGTGACCAACGCAAAAGTCGCCGATACCATTGCAGCTAGCGCCCAGGGCTTACCAGCATTAGCGGAGAAGGGCGTATGGAGTCTGGAACCGCTCTCCCAGGATAAGGATGGATATGTACTGGCGTTTATGCCTCTCGTTGGCGCTCCCTACATTAATACCAAACTGGTTAAAGCAGAGGATGAGCCTAAGTCCTGGTTCGACATCATGCAACCCAGATGGAAAGGTCAAATGATGATGCAGGACCCGGCCATCAGCACCGGGGCTTACCGCCTGGTCGGGTATGTGAGGCACGGGGTTTTCAACGAAGACTTCTTGAGGCAACTGGTTAATCAGGATATCCGGTTTACCACCGGTGTCCAACAGGAGGCTCAGTTACTGGCCCAGGGCCAGCGCAGTCTTTCTCTGTTTATGGTCGAATCAGATTCGGCTGGTTTGATAAAAGAAGGCGCACCTATAAAAGCCGTATCCATGAAAGAGGGTGTGGTGGCTCTGGCGATGGCAGTCGGCCAGGTCAAGAATAATCCTCATCCTAATGCTACCCGGGTTTTCTTAAACTGGTTATTCACTCAAGAAGGTCAACAGGTCAATGCCCAGGCTAAATCCAGTAGCACTGTGAGAAATGACGTGCAAAACTTTACTCCTTCGGCTGCCAGGGTGCAAACCAAGCTGTTAACCCTTACAGGGGAGATGCAGGACGAGCAAACGAAACTATTTGCCGATAAATACCTGGTAAAGCTGAACCATCGGAACTTATCTTTGAGTATATGCAGGAGTTTTACCGTATCCGGCGGGAACAGGGGGATAAGGGGACTATTGTAATCAAAGGGAAGGATGTGCCCTGGGAGCAGAACCGGCAGGGGTTGATAAAGTTCTATACTCATCCGAAGAATTGGCCGAAATTATCCGTTCCCCATTGGGCTCTATTTGTGCATAGTATCAAGAAGCAGGGAGGAAGACATACCCATCAGGGGGGATTGGGGCTTTTTGTTTTAGGGGGTAAGGGTTACTCAGTTGTAGACGGTGTCAGGTATGACTGGGAGAAGGATGACTTGATCGTTCTCCCCATGAAGCCCGGCGGCTGCGAACACCAGCACTTTAATCTCGACCCCGATAAGCCATCGGAGTGGCTGGCTTTTATCTTCTGGCCGTTCTTCGACGCTTCAGGAAACCTGAAGGTGCAATCAACAAATTCGCCTGACTGGACAGGCCCCACACCTGCACCACCCAAGATTGGCCACGTGGCTTGAAATATAAGCTTAACGTATTATCGGCGCAATGAAATTGGAAGTAGGGGCGATTCGTTAGTCGCCCCTACTCGTATTTATCTTTCCGGTTGCCATACCTTCTAAGAACCGAAAGCGCTCTCGCGGCCCGTTCCGGTGTAGGATAGGCCGTTTTATAGTCCAGTTTTTCAATCCAGGAGAGGGACTCACCAGTCCATCTGCCCTGCATCCAGACGACCACCGGTTTAGATTTACCTGCCGAAATATCCTGGATTGTTTTAATGGTAGGCCACCCGGCAATGCATATAATAGCATCCATCTGGGGATCATCCAGGAGCGCTTCCAAACAGGCTTTATATATATTTTTATACCCGTGGGACATACCCGCTGCCAGCATATCTACCGGGTTACGGGGCGGCGCCCATATAGGAAAGTAATTTTTGAGCGCATCTATTGTTTTCGGAGATAGTTGTGCCGGTTCCAGGCCCTCCTTGTCCAGGGCATCAACTGCCATTATAGCGCAGCCGCCTGTAGGGGTGATTATCCCCACCCGGTTGCCCTTGAGAGGCGGTAAATAGAGAAGCGCTTTTGCCACATCCCCCAATTCGTCGCTATTCTCCACCCGGATAATACCGGCATACTGGAAAGCTACATCATACAACTTGTCCTGTCCGGCCAGAGAGCCGCTATGGGAAGCGATTGCCCGCGCCGCGGGTGCAGTGCGCCCAGTCTTGAGAACGAGGATAGGTTTTTTCTGACTGACCCTTTTAGCAACCTTCAGGAATCTCCGTCCCTGATTCAGCCCCTCGATGTGAAGGAATATTAGTCTGGTATCAGGATCAACCTCCAGATACTCCAGAATATCGGCAAAATCCACATCACACATATTGCCCAGGTCAATTCCCTTGCTGGCGACAAAGTCAAAAAAACCCTCGAAGAAACCGCCAGACTGAGAGACCATAGCAATTGGGGCTTTTATCGGAGAAGGGGGAAGAAAAGAAGAACTAAAAGGTTGAAAATTGTTAATTGAACCTAAAGAATTGGGACCAACCAGCCGTATACCGCCTGCTCTTGCCCGGTTTACTACTTGTTCCTGGAGCGCACGGCCTTCGCTCCCGGCTTCGGCAAAACCATCGCTTACAATAGTCGCTGCCTTTATTCCCATCTTTGCGCAGCTATCAATAGCATTCAATACCATATCGCGGGGTACCATAATTAATGCCAGTTCGATGCCGTGCGGTAACGACTCGATTTTTGGATAGGCTTTTAACCCCAAAATGGAATCGGCGTTGGGATTAACCGGATAAAGCTCCCCGGGGTAACCGCAGTTTACTAATGTTTCCAGGATGTTAAAAGAGGCGCGACCGGTACGTCGAGGCACGCCAATCAGGGCAACTGACTTCGGTTCGAAGAAGAAATTTATGCGCCCGGCCTGTGGTTCATGTCTTTCCTGTCTCATATTTTTACTCATTTGAACCAAAATTTTTGCTTACATTATAAGATATAATATAGTGAATAGCTATAATTACATTACACACTTAATTACAGCCCCCTTGTATATTTTCGAAATAAAGGGCACAATATGAAAAAAGTCCAGGTGTAAAATGATACGAAAAATAATATTTATTTTGTTAGTGTTTTTATTTAGCTTTGTCTCTTTAACCTGCGCTTCTGAGCCACCTGTACCAGCGCAACCAGGCGTGCCAACCCAGCAACTTAACCAGAAGATTGCTGACCTGGAGAAGCGGATAAAAACAGTTGAGGATTCCTCACCGGCAACTACCAAATCTGTTACAGACCTGAAAAAAGACTTAGATGAGATAAAACTTCGTATAAACCTGATAGAGACCCGGCCTATACCCAGCGGCCTGTCTCCTGATGACAGAAACCTGCTGGACAACTTAGACAAAAGAGTAAAATCGTTAGAGCCTACGCCTACCCCAAGGCCAGCCCCTGGAGCCACTCCAACAGCTACTCCCGCACCGGCGGCCTCAGCAGCCGCTTTAACAACTCTGGAACAACGTGTGAGCACCCTTGAACAGCAGGTTCAACAATTAGGAAAACAGCCGGTATCGGTTCCAACCCCAGTTCAAACAGCCACTCCAACCCCTACACCTACCCCTAAGCCGACTATAGATTTACGGATAGTTAACCATAGCGCAGAATTGGATCGGACTAAAAATACTATAACTATTTCCGGAGAGGTAACAAACTTGGGCAATATTAACGCATCACCGATTACCATACTTGTAACCCTTTATAAAACTGGTGGCTTCGCATTGGGTGGGGGTTCCGGGACACCAATCATAAGGACACTGGCTCCTGGTGAAAGTTCACCATTTTCTCTCACTATTAGAGACTTTGATTTAATTAGCTATCAAACCTATGTTGCACGAGCTATCACTACACAATAATCCTTATCTTTCATTAAAATAAATTATCAATAATCAGGATTGCCGAACGTTCATATAAATATATG
>JACVQG010000023.1 GCA_015661045.1 Dehalococcoidia bacterium
TCAAAACAGGGAGATCTTTGGCAACACTTTCTGCTCCACCACGTAAGATAAGGTCGCTGGTGCTTCCTGCTCCACCTATAAGAAATATGTCGGCGATCTGTCCCTTCATGCTCTGTTCAACCAGGATTTTCTGAAGTAGCGTGCCTCCATTGCCCACCAGGTTATCTACGGAAATACCGTATGTTTTTCGGAATTCGTCTGATATCCGTTTACCGACGTCAGCAATGAAACCCGTGGAATAAATGGTTACATTGCCTTCCTTCTTTGCCGCGGCTACTATCTTCGCCCAGGCATCATCTGTTGCGCCGGCGGCAGGTGTTGCCCCGGGCGACGGAGAAGATATCGGAGCCGGCGTAGCTGGCGCTGGAGTAGGGGCCGGTTTAGGGGTGCATGATGCTGCTATAAGCATCACAACTATTGTACATATCACCAGGATAATTCTGTTTTTAGGCATTATGCATCTCTCCTGAAAGTTATTTATCAATTGAATCTTAATTCAATATTACCATAGCGCTTTATGGGTGCAGTACGATTATTTCCGCCATTCTCCAAGCGGTTTTGGCTTCATGCTCGATTTGGCCAACTCTGTTTTGAATATCTTCATTATCTCAGGGCTTTCATTTGGATACTCTACTTGGTTGCCACCCTCTTCTATACTGGCATCGGCGCGGCCAATCACCGAAAAGTTAACTTTCATGTGTCCCCAGGTCACGGCGAAATACCGGGCTGGATCTTTCCCCACATTGAAATGCTGGTGGAACCAGAAATCGGGAGGGACAAACATGCTATATTTTTTCCAGTCAACTTTAGTCCGGGGTTTACCTTCATCCGGCCACAGGAGGGAATATCCAGTGCCATTTAAAATAATAACGTGGGCGCCGGGGCCGTGACGGTGGCCCTTTTTATATGTTCCCACCGGAAACTCCGATATGTGGGGCTTCATGGTGTTGCCTGCCAGCTCAAACATGATATTGGTGCTGGCATATCCTCTCTCTTTCCACGACTGCAAGGCATAGCTGAACACATTCGGTACGAAATTGGTCTCCCAGACCCTGTCCGCATACGCCTTTCCCTTCCCGGTAAAAGCGCCCTCCTCGCCGGCAAACCTATCTGAGAATTTGAATGGATTGTTCAATACGAAATCCGTATTGCGATATAAGTTGAAGCTCAGTGGCGCAGTAGTTATGGATACATACCTGGCCGGTTCCTTTCCCTGGCCGTTAAAGTGCTGGTACCAGGTGTTGATAGGTGGCGCAAAAAGGCTTCCCTCCTGCCATTCGAAGGTCTGCTTTTTCCCACCATCTTGCCAGATAGTGGTAGCCCCACGCCCCTGGATTACCAGGACCGTTTCTTCGAATACGTGCTTTTGGGGTTTGAGGGCGCCACCCGGGGGTATCTCACATACATAGCAGTCGCAACCCCCGCCGGTCCCATCCAGTTGGATGAACGATCCCTTACCACCCAAGCGCTTCCAGGGTTCTACAGGCACCGCTAGCAAATCATCCACGTGGAAACCACGTTTGATAGGTACGCCTTCATTTTCCTGCCAGATTTCATAAGGTCCGCGTTTCTCCTCAATCCATTTGTCTCTCCAGTGTACTTCCAGGTCAGTCATGGTAAACCTCCTGTTATTTCCATTTATTTTCGTGGGTAAATTGTGAATATTTTGCCATTAACTGGGGTTATTGTCAATGCGCTGAAATCGCAGGTTTCCTTTTTTACATTTGATAACCTCAACAAATTTTGATGGTTGTTTCAAGCGTGATAAAATATTGATATAAACTCAAAATGCTATTCCTTCATCTTCACATGAAAAGAGGCCAAGGGAACTATTAAAATACTGTTATTTCCTGACTTATAACATTTAGTGTCTCAGGCATCAAAATGGCTTATACCTTTCTACCCCGCCCGGAGATCCTTCGTCCCGATGTATCGGGACTCCAGGATGACAGATGATAAACGAACACGTGTCAATCCTGTCATTGATATGAACAACTATACGGCAGCTTTAAAATAATCGCAAGGAGGAGCAGCAATGAAGTTCAATGGAGTTAACCATCTGGCTATGGCCACAGGAGACATGGATAAGACCATCCGATTCTGGAGGGATTTGCTGGGCATGAGGCTGGTCGCCGGTCTGGGCCGGCGCGGCTACAGGCACTACTTTTTCCAGATCTCCGACACTGACCTCATCGCATTTTTTGAATGGTCGGAGGTTAAGCCGGTTCCAAACAAGAGCCACGGCCAGCCGGTGAGCGGCCCGTTCATCTTCGACCATGTTTCCTTTGGCGTCGAGACCGAGAACGATTTATGGGAGCTGAAGGACAAAATGGAGGCAGCGGGATGCTATGTGTCCGATGTGATTGACCACGGTTTCATCCACTCGATTTATGCCCATGACCCGAATGGCATTCCCATCGAATTCTCTCACAACGTGGAGGGAATCGACATCCGGAAACAACCTCAGATGAGAGACGAGTCCGCCTCCAAAGTCACCCAGGAAGGGTCTGAGCCAAACACTGGCGTATGGCCGAAAGTTACCAGGCGCACCCCTGTGTCGGAAAGGGCTGTGTATCCGGGCGCAGGGAGCGAACTGTTCCACGGGAAGAAGGGGTAGGATGCAAGACAGAGGTATGAGATAGAGACAGTAGAATTAAAGGCGGAATGGTGGCCGCGATGTTTCTCACCTGTCGTTGCGAGGCCCCCGCCGTGCGAGGCCGAAGCAATCCGTACCTGTGAGCAAGTGAACGGATTGCTTCGCTACGCTCGCAATGACAGGTGGTATTAACAAGCCACCTCTCAAATCTCGTCATACAGGTCCCGCCATTGAGGGTTCATGGACTCCACTAACCGATTTTTCTTAGCTCTGGAACCAGCCTTTAACTGCTTCTCCCGAAGAATTGCTTCCTCAGGATCACCGAACATTTCGTAGTAGACCAGTTTGTCTATGTCGTACTTCTCGGCGAAGCCCATTACGAATTTCTCTTTGTGCTCCCACACTCGCCTCTTCAGGTCGTTGGTTACACCTGTGTAAACAGCCACGTTGGTGCTATTGGCCAGGATGTATATGTAGTATTCCCTTTCTTCCCTTACCATCTTTCTCCCAGTCAGGAGTACGGATTGCTTCGCTGCGCTCGCAACGACAGTATGCGTCCCCCGCTGCAAGACGAAGTCTACCCTCTTTTCTCCTTGATCCCCAAAAACACCCGCTCCGCCGTCATGGGCAACCGGGTTAGGCGCACGCCCACAGCGTCGTAGATGGCGTTGGCGATGGCCGGAGCGACAGGTATTATCGGCGGCTCGCCGATGCCTTTGGCCCCAAATGGCCCTGTCCTGGAGGGTATTTCCACTGTCTCCATCTGGACAGGTACAATATCGGACGTGGTGGGCATCCGGTAGTCACTCAGATTCGGATTCAACGACCGCCCTTTATCTATGACCACCTCTTCATATAAGGCATAACCCAGGCCCGCGGATACAGCCCCCTCAATCTGGCCCTCCACGTTCTGGGGGTGGATGGCAAAGCCCACATCATGGCTGGCAAAATACTTTAATACAGTTACCTGTCCTGTCTCTGGATCAACTTTCACTTGAACGGCATGAGTGCCATGCATGGGCGCATCCAGCCAGTCTTCTTCACCCTTACCGGATGCCCCTTCAGTCCGGCGCAGCTCGGCCCCCGTGCCCAGGATTGGATAGCCTCGCTCGTCGATTGACAATGATGCCAGCTCAGCGATGGACAAACCTTTTTGGGTCTGGCCTCGCACATAAACTCGCCCACCGGCAACCACCAGGTCGCCGAGGGCTATCTTTAGTTTGCCGGCTGCCAAGTCTAAAAGCTGCTTACGGGCGTCTTCAGCAGCTAACCGGGCGCTATTGCCGACTCTTACTGTGGTGCGGCTGCCGCCGGTAGCAAACTCGTAGGGTGTGCCGTCGGTATCGGAGGCCACTATGGATACATCATCATAGTCTACACCCAGCACCTCAGCTACTATCTGGCACAGGATGGTTATCGGGCCGCCGCCGCTCTCTGTAGCGCCAGTAATCAGGACAACCGTGCCGTCATCGTTGATTTTTACCCAGGCGCTGGAGGCATTGTTGCGCTTATCCCGCGAGATTCCTGATGCGGTAATGGGCATTCCTCCCCACTGACAGGAGGCGACACCCCAACCGGTGTTAATCTGGGGATGTTCTTTTTGCTCTTTACGTAAAAAGTCCTGAGTGCGTTTAAGCGTCTCTTTGATACCGGGATTAGCTATCCTGGCCCCGGTGGGGAGAAGGTCGCCTTCCTCTACGGCATTATGCAGGCGGAACTCTACCGGGTCCATATTCAGTTTTCGGGCTACCATGTCCAGGTGGGACTCCAGGGCAAATACAGGCTGTGGCGCTGGAGGCGCTCGCATATGGCCGCGGGGGCTGTTGTTTGTGTACACTCGATGTGCCGTAATATCTATGTTGGGTATCCGGTAGGGGCCGTGGAGCAAGAAGCACGATGATGGCATGTGGTCGGCCAGGTCGGCGTAAGCGCCGGCATCGTAGGTTATTTGCCCCTGAAAGGCTATCAGGGTTCCATCCTTTTTAGCGCCTATTTTTAAGTGGCTTTTAGTAGCGTCCCGCATAAAGGAAAAGCTCAGCTCCTCCTCCCGCGTCAGGGCCAGGCGAACCGGCTGCCCTGATTTCTGCGTCAGGACAACACAGATAGGTTCAATCTGAGCTGTGCCTTTACCCCCGAAGTCGCCGCCCACCGTTGCGGCGATTATCCGCAGCCGAGACATCGGGATGTCCAGCCCTTCGCTCACCGACTGCCGGACGATGAATGGCGCCTTGGTGCTGGTCCATACTGTTATTTTGCCGGAGGCATCCATCGCTGCCGTCGTCTCGTGGGGCTGGATAAAGCCCTGGTGCACTACGGGTGTTGTATAATTATCCTCCCAGATAACGTCGCACTGCTTCCAGACAGCTTCCACATCGCCTTTTTTAAGGCTTGATTCCGATAGTACGTTACCATGGGGGTGAAACTTGGGGGATTCACACTCATATTTAGCCAGGTCTTCATGGACAACGGGTGCGCCCGGTCTCTCTGCTTCCTCGATGCCAAAGACTGGTGGCAGCTCTTCATACTCGACCGTGATAAGTCCCAGGGCCTCCTCGGCTGTCTCTTCATCCACCGCAGCTACCGCTGCCACCGGCTCGCCGATGTAGCGCACCTTGTCCCAGGCTAATATAGGGCGGTCCTTGACCCAGCGGCCGATACGGTGTCGAGGAGTATCGTTATAGGTAACGACTGCCTTTACTCCCGGAAGGGCGGCAGCGCGGCTGGTGTCTATTTTCAGGATGCGGGCGTGGGCGACGGGACTGCGCAGGATTTTCCCGATAAGCAAATCAGGGAAGAGATAATCAGCGCCATATCTGGCCTTTCCTGTTGCCTTATCCGCTACATCTTTCTTAATAACGCTATTACCCAGAACACGATATTCCATAGCGATATTCCATAGTTAGCTCCTTGGAGGTATTTAAAAGGCGCTCTCTCTGAAAGGAACGAACAGGTAATAATTGCTGACTATTTAGTTTCTGAATTGTAGTTGGGGAGTGCATTACTGTCAAGGGGGGCGCACAGGGATGTTATTTAAACTTTGGAAGGTATATTGACCGGCACGCTCGATTTGGTTCTCTTGACATCAGGTGTGGTAATGGGGTATCCTCTGGGCTATCAGGCTTAAGGAGGAACTATGTGGAACCAGTTCAAAACCGATGCGTACGAGGGTTTGCTCGCAGAAACGATTAGCATCAAGGGGCACAAGGGAGATATGATTAATGCCTACATGGCGCGGCCCCTCGGGCCGGGTCCTTTCCCCGGTATTGTTCTCGTTCATCACCTTCCCGGGTGGGATGAGTTTTACAGGGAAACAGCGCGCCGGTTTGCCCATCACGGCTATGTAGTCCTGTGTCCAAATATGTTCTTTCGTTTCGGCCATGGGACACCGGAGGAGGTAGCCGCCCGGGGACGGGCGCAAGGGGGCGTGCCCGATGACAGCGTGGTAGGTGATTGCGAAGCGGCTATGCAGTATTTGAAGTCGCTTCCTAACAGCAACGGCAAGGTGGGCATCATAGGCACCTGCTCCGGCGGCCGTCACGCATTCCTGGTAGCCTGCCGTGTAACCGGGTTCAACGCTATTGTGGACTGCTGGGGTGGGCGTGTGGTTATGTCAAAGGAAGAGCTGACGGCGCAAACCCCTGTGGCGGCAATTGACTACACCAAAGACCTGTCATGTCCTTTGCTGGGTCTTTTTGGAAACGAGGACCAGAATCCATCGCCGGAACACGTTAACCGCCTGGAGGCAGAACTGAAGAAGCATGGTAAGGTCCACGACTTTCACCGGTACGACGGCGCGGGACACGGCTTCTGGTATTATGACCGGGCCGCCTACCGCCCCCAGCAAGCAATGGATGCCTGGCAAAAAGTTTTTGCTTTCTTTGGCCGGCAACTGCAGGGCGGATGATGTCCGGCGGACTGCCGTTCAAAAGTAGTCTCCCTGGGTGAAATTGAAAAGGCGTCTAATTGGAAGTCCAATAAAGACCGTCCAGAGCGCTTGCACAAACTCTGGCTGCGGAATATGAGAGGTAACATGGCATCTCTGCAATTTATTATAGATAGCATATGCGCGAACTTCACAGTGGACGCTATGTATGAGTTGGTGAAGGTGCGGCTAAAGGAGGGGCCTGTCCCGCTAGGAGAGATCGCGCGGGATGTACGGTGCAAGGACCGCACGCTGGACTTCGATAGCTCGAAACAGCTTGCGGAGGCTGCTTTAGAAGCCCTGGCGCAGCGCGGCGATGTAATAATAGATGGTGACTGTGTCTCGCTACCAGGATAAGTTGCTATCGGAACGGCAATTTTTGGCCGGATAGCACAGGGGTTACAGGTTGGCTTTTATTGTCTGTTAGCAGCATTTCTACCGGCAAGGCGTCCGAAGACCACCGCCTGACTCAAAGCGGCGCCTGAATGGTAACCATCGCCGTGGAACCCGCCCACTACTTCACCTGCCGCATAGAGTCCCGGAATATCCCCGCTCCGTGTCAGGACATGCATATCTTTATCAACAGCGATCCCGGCATACGTGGACAGGAAGTGCGCCCTGGTTTCAAATGAATAGAAGGGCGGCGTGTCCAGTTTTACCGGGCGGCCATAATTTCCAGCCAGGGTAGCTCGTCCGAACTCCAGGTCTTTACCGCCATCCACATATCCATTGTACCTGTCAACGGTTTTTCTCAATGCTTCAGGAAGTAAACCTATTTTATGCGCCAGTTCCTCGATAGTGTCACCCTTCACCAGAAACCTGATTTTGACGTCGTCAAGACCCAACCCAAAATCAATACTCGACTTTTTGGCGAGTCTTACCTGCCGTTCAAATATTTTCTGGTCGATTATCTGGTAGCCAATGGCATCCGGTTGGTCGAGAGTGAGCAGGCCAGTGTCTTTATAGGATATTGACTCGTTAACGTATCTTTGACTCTTTTTATTGACGATGATGCCGCCGGACAGGAATAATAGAGCTATATCTTCTGAAGTATTTCCGTTGACATGAAGCTCAAAACTGGGTTTGACATATTCCATGTCTTTCACGCTGGCGCCCAGCGCCTCCGCCATTTCCAGGCCGTCTCCGGTATGACCGATGCCTGATGTTGCAACAACACCGGCGAATTTCGGGTTGATATTAGCTAATCTCCGCGGGTCACGCGCAAAACCGCCTGAAGCCAGCACGACGCCTTTCCTGGCCCTGATTCGTGTAGTAGCCCCTGTCCGCTCCTGGAGGTTTACTCCGATAACACTCTCCCGCTCACCGATCAGGAGGCCAATCACCGGAGCTTGAAAAAAGACCAGCGCGCCTTGCTTCCTTGCAGTTCGATACAGGATTCTGACCAGTTCTAAAGGGTCGGTCAGATGCGCCCTGGGGACGCTCATACCAGCAACTACTGAAACAAAATCAGCCCATTTTACGCCGAGCTTCTTTAGCCAGTAGTAGGTGTTTAGCTGATGTTCGATATACGTTTGGACCAGTTTCGGATCATTTTTCTGTTTCCCGACTGACATCAGGTCTTTGTAAAACAGGTCATTTGAGTCCCTGCCCCCTTGTTTCTCCTGGATGTCGGTGCCGGCAAAGGCGAAGCTACCGGCGCTGATGGCTGTGGATGAATCCCATATTCTGGTCTGCTTCTCGAGGATAATCGTTTCGGCTCCGGCATCTGTTGCCTCCACCGCCGCAGCCAGCCCAGCGCCGCCACCGCCTACGATTACCACATCTTTTTCCATATCCCACGACCCGGTGTAATGTTCGTTCTTGATTTGCATGAGCTTCACCCCAATATAGTCGTTAAAAATATGTATTGTAGCTATAAGAACGAGGATATATATCCCTTTTATTTCTTTATTACACTGAAATCCACAGGTGATAGCAACTTGATTCCGACTTCACTATACTCTTACGAGGTGTTACTGTGCAAGATTGGGGATGGTTGCGTCCATCTTACCCGAATTTAAGCGCTCAATAATTGCTAATCTACCGCCGGGCAGAACTATCGCTGGACTAAATAGGCTTGACGGTAACGGTACTACCCAGTATTATCATCTCCAAGTAGAGGGGTTATCGCGTTGTAGTTCAAATATTATTCACAATAAAAAGGAGGCATAGGCATGAGGTTGAAGGACAAGGTAGCCATAATTACCGGGGCCGGTTCCGGGCTGGGCAGGGCCAGCGCCATCCTCTTTGCCAAAGAGGGGGCCAGAATCGTGGTAGCTGAGATTGTGTCCAAAGATGGTGAGGAAACTGTAAAGAGGGTGAGGGACGCTGGCGGTGACGCTGTTTTTTGCCAGACTGATGTGACCAAAGCCGCTGATTGCGAAAAGATGGTTAAAGTCGCTGTAGAGAAATATGGCAAGCTCGATATCATGTTCAATAATGCCGGTGCACTGGGGGCGTCAGGGCCTCTCGCCAGGATAACCGAGGAGCAATGGAACCAGGTTATCGCACTTAACGTCACCAGCGTGTTCCTGGGAACAAGATATGCCATCCCGGAGATGTTACAGAGAGGTGGCGGCGCTATCGTCAATACCGCATCTGTTGGAGGCATAATTCCGACCCGGTTCGGGGCTCCGTATTGTACTGCTAAGGCTGCGGTGATACAGCTTACCAAGGCTACTGCCCTGGATTATGCAGCAAGGAATATCAGGGCAAATTGTATTCTTCCAGGCGTCATGGAAACAAACTTTCTGAGCAAGATGGGCGGGAACCCCGAAAGAATTGAGCAATACCGACAGATAGCGCTTAAAAGTGAACCGATAGGGAGATTTGCTCAGCCGGAGGAGGTTGCCAACGTGGCGCTATTCCTGGCATCGGATGAGTCCTCTTTTATGACCGGCAGCGCCGTGTCGGTGGATGGCGGCATGGCTCTAGTATAACCCTAATATAGCCAGGTAATATGTAAACCAACGTAATACAGTTTACATCAATTATTCGTCAACGATGTAGCTATTTGGCCATATCCTGTATCCTCATTCCACTCGATAATACGGCTCGACCAGGTACGTTGGATGGCATATTCCAGCACCCGCTGACGCGGTTCGGCTATATCCAGTAGCGCCGGTAGGTTGCGGTTGTCAAACTGGCTTAAAAACGAACACTGTTTTTGGAGCAACAGTATAGTTGTCCATGCGCCTCCATAAACAATGTAGTCAATTGGTGCTGCCTCCGTTCTAAGAATTTCCTGGGCATGGCCGCATACTCGAGTAAAAAAGTATTCCATTTGTTTTTCCCGGTGGCGTTGAAACCTCTTGGCCGATGAGCCGCCCTGCCGATGCCGGCTGTGGATATTACCGGTGCCAACCTTGCTGGCAATCAGGTTTTCACCCTGGCATAGACCGATAGCATAAGCTCCCAATCGGACCAATACGATGGCAATCCGGTAATCGTGAATCAGCATTGACTGCAGGGGGGCAACGATAAAGCTATCATCAATGCGTTGCTCGACGATTGGGAATGGCGGTGTAATCAGGTATTTCTGCGAACGGCTCCAAAAAACGGCTGTCCCCGTTTTCGAGTTGGCGGCAAGCTCAACAATCTGAGGCAGAGCATTTTCCAGGTTAACTTTTTCTGTCAATTTTCCAATCTGGTGTGGGGATAACCCCGCGGGTATGTACAACGAGGCGGCAGAGTCAGTTCCTTTCAACTCGTCAATAAAAGCAAGCATTTTTTGCCGGCTAAGATTAAAACTTTGAGCTATTAGCATGGCCGTCTTTCTATTCCTCTCCCTAAGAGGGGAGAGGTTAGGTGAGGGTGATACAAGATTATTTCATCCCCCTCACTTTAATTCTATCCCGCATAGGGGAGAGAGAGAATAAATGTAGCAGGATTTCCCTCACCAGGCACTCCGTTCTATGAGCATATCAGTTCGTTCATCCGTGGTTTATAGCTGAACGACAGTAGCGCCATCGCCGCCCTCCCCCCGCTTGCCGGCGCGGAAAGATTTCACCAACGGATGGGTAGCTAAAAAATCCCTGACAATCTGGCGAACCGTCCCGGTGCCGAATCCATGAATAATCCGGACTTCAGCCTGGTTAGCCATCGCAGCGTCATTAAGGTACCCGTCCAGGACCATCTCTATCTCGCTGGCCCGCTTGCCCCGCAGGTCGAGTTCGCGGGAAACAGGCCGAAACGTCATTCCCCTGCTAAGCTGTGTGTATTCAACCGACGGTTGACCATCTGGGGACGTTACCTTCTCTATTTCCTCAAGACCCAATATGATTCTGGTCTGCCCGGCCTGGACCTCGACTTCTTGTCTTTCTTCAGACACAGACAGCACCGTTGCTTTTATGCCAACCTCTTTGAGCCAAGCTGTGTCTCCAATGGAAATACTCTCTTTATTGGGTGTCGAGTCGGTGACCGCGTCACCGGATTGCAAGACCTCGCTCTTCAGTTGCTCCGCTACTGTCGTAATTGCCTTTTTAACCTGCTCCAGTCTTTCCCTGGATTTTTGCTTGCGCAATTCCGATTCGGCCTCCCGGACCTGCCTGCGCAGCCCGGCAACTTCGGAAGTAACCGTGTCCCTGGCCTGCTGAATCATGTTGCTTATATCCACTCTGCATTGCTGCCGCTCTGTTTCCAGTTCTTCACTCTGTTGTATCGCCTCGTCTCTTTTCTTTTCCAGTTGGTCCCGAAGAGCCGTAATCTCCTGCTCCTGAATCCGGAGGCTGTCCAGGATAGTTTCCAGTTGTTTCCTGGTTTCCGGCACCAACCTTTGGGCTTCGGCGATAACCTCTTGCGGCAAACCCAGGCGTGAGGCGATAGCCAGGGCATTGCTGCCGCCGGGCGTACCAATCGTCAGATGATATGTTGGACTCAGTGTTTTCGGATCAAAATCAAAAGAGGCGTTTTGCATCCCGTCAGTGGTATGGGCGAAGGCTTTAACCTCGGAAAAATGCGTGGTGGCTACGGTCATCGTCCGGCGCGACAGGAAATGATGCAGAATAGCAATAGCCAGGGAGGAACCCTCTACAGGGTCCGTACTGGTGCCTAACTCGTCGAGAAGCACCAGGCTCTTTTTTGTTGCCTGATTGATTATGCGGACAACGTTGCCCATATGCCAGCTAAAGCTGGATAGGGTTTGCGCGATGCTTTGCTCATCGCCGATGTCGGCAAAAATACCGTCAAAAATAGGAATCTGGCTGCCGTCAGAGGCGGGGATTGGTATCCCGGACTGGGTCATCAAGCTGAGCAAGCCGATGGTCTTGATGGCTACCGTCTTGCCGCCGGTATTCGGCCCGGTGATAACCAGCACAGAGAAGTCCCGTCCAATCTCCACTGTCAGCGGGACGGCGGTAACGCCGAGTAACGGGTGCCTGGCGTTGGCAAGCTTTAGTATACGTGGTGTCCCGGTAACTACTGCCTCGTTATCATCGCTTAACCCTGTCAGGGCCGGTTCAACCGCTCCGATTTTATGAGCATAGCGGGCCTTGGCAAGCACTAAATCCAGTTCGGCTATCCTTGCGATATTACTGGAGATTTCTTCTTCGTGTTTTCCTATCTCACCGCTCAGGCTTTGCAGGATCCTGTCTACCTCGCGTTTTTCTTCCACCGTCATTTCCCGGATGGTATTCCCCAGTTCGACCATGGCCAGCGGCTCGATATACAGGGTAGCGCCGGTATTGGAAACATCGTGGACTATGCCTTTCATTTCCTTCCGGTACTCGATCTTTATCGGGATGACGAACCGGCCATCCCGCTCAACAATAAAAGGCTCCTGGATAATCTCCCGCCCGCGCGGCGTGTTCATCGTAGCTTCCAGTTGTTGGCGCAGTTGCTGGCGTAACTCGACTAGTTGCCGCCGGACATTGGCAAGATGAGCCGAAGCCCGGTCCAGCACTTCTCCATCGGGAGACAAACAATAACCAATTTTGGTGGCGATTTCATTAAACGCCATCAAATCAGCGGCGATATTCCAGAGCAGAGGCATCTGGGCCGATAAGCCCTTAAGAGTATTATGCACCTGGCCGAAAGCCGTAAGAGTGTTCTGAATGTCCAGCAGGCTTTGAGGCGTCAGTATCTTTCCCACAGACGCCATCTTCGCTTCCTGCCGGATATCCTGCACACCCCCGATAGTAAACCCCGGCTTTATAGACAGGAGATTCCTGGCCTCGGCTGATTGGCGGAGCAGTAAGGCGACCTGCTGATAATCCGCCGCCGGCTGCAAGCCGAGAGCCAGTTGGCGGCTGGCCGAAAATGAGGTGAATCCGGCAAGTATTTTCTTTATTTGAGGGAATTCAAGTAATTCTAAGCTTTTGGCATCCATGCTTTACACCTGTTCAGTATGAACTCATTATAGCATGATGCATAAGCTGGGCGGGGTTTCCCTTTTTGAAGCTAAAACCCCTTAAAGTGTCTATTAACCAGGGGGACTATATTATCAATAAAAAGGGTAGTTATTTGGTCTTTAGTTGCGTGTCTACCCAGGCAATAAACTCTTTAGCTTTTTGAATTATATGCCTGGCTTCATTTTCGCTTACCAATCCGACTTCATCATAAATGACACGGTTGCGTTTCTTCCTCACACGATCAAAATAACTTATTATCTCCGTTAACTCTGGGTCCACCGAGATTTGCATGAAAGCCAGAGTAGCTTTATGTTTTTCCCCACCGGCCGGCCTATACCCCCGGTGAAACATATAAGCCCGGCAGGCCTGTAGTACAGCATTATAGGCAATAGAATAAGACCAATCCAGGCTTTCGGTCAGGATGCGCTCGGAATCGGTTAAATCCCGGTGGGCAATATCCATCGCTCTGGTAATTTCTTCAGGCGTAGCTTTGAAGAGATGAATGCTGCCGTCTTTTATCAATCTATCTAAAGACATCAAGGTCACCCTTCAACAGAATTTTCTTTTCGGCCAGTACCCGCTTAATAAACGGCTCTGCTCTTTCACGCCGATTATTAAATTCCTGGCGGCTCATCAATGTATAGTTAATCTGGCGGCTAATGTCATTTTCAATTTCCAGGACAATCCGGTTAAGCGCATCTTCGCTTATCTCGCCAACTACGAAAAGGTCAACGTCGCTTTTTTCTGTTTCTTCGTTTTGGGCCACAGACCCATAGATGAATGCCATCTCTATCTCCCTGGAGTTGGATATTTCGGATCGCAGGTAATCCCCCAGTGCGATGGTAGCATAGATAATTTTCTTAAGTTCCGGGTAGAAAGGAAATTCCTTTACAACTAAATAATATTTCTGATTGCCCCGGGTAGAGGATTTCAATAAACCGGCTTTTTCCAGATAATGCAGCTCTCTCCTGACAGCATTGATTTGTTCACCGGTTAATCTGGCAATCTCCCGGACATAGAAGGCCCGGTCGGGATTGGTGAGAAACAGCTTCAGCATGCTGCGCTTAGCTTTAGAAGTAATAAGATATTCTAACATTCTTTATCATGAACACTATTTATGTTCGATAGTACACTAATTATGTTCAATATGTCAAGGAAAGGCATAACTTTGACAGGGTCTTTGCATTGTCATACTGGAGTGTGTGGTTTATTTAAGTACGAAAACCCCCTTGCCCCTTTTGCGTAAAGGGGGTGCTCCGATTTTATCGGAGCGGGGGATTTTACAAAAATTGTGTTCAATAGGTCAAGGAAACAAATACGGGTGAAGTATGCCGAGGGGTTTAGCGGTAGGTTGACTTCTTAGCCAGACTCTCAATATAATCCCTATAGAGGTAGAGACATGACCGTAAAATACATGGCCGGCTGGGAAGTATATTGGGATGATCAGAAATTTGTTGAAGCTTTCTTAGTTACACATGGAGTCGGCAAAAAAGATTTTGATTTCTTTAACAAAGTTCAGTCTGGATTAGAGCTGTTTGTAGTAGAAAACAAGTTAATACGGTGTTATAAGTATTCTGAAGGCGAAAAGAAACTGGATGCTGAATTAATTAATCTTCCTATAAGCTCATGGGAAGAGCATAAAGTATTTTTCCTGCAGAAGTCAAACAAGGGATTGCACAGAATAGGGGGAACGCTCCCTGAATGTCTGGTTTTACCTAATCATGAAAAACTAAAAACACCTTTTCAATATCTAGTATAACGTTTCATAATACTATTTACATATAGAGGGGTTTGTGATATATTGATTTCCAAAACGATTGGAGGGAATCGATATGCCACGTAAGAGTCAAAAAGCGAAGTTGATTTTAGGGCAAGATAAAAAAGGACAATTACAGCAACTCGCCAATTCACGAAAGGCGCCAGTCAGAGAAGCGCAACGGGCCACCATTTTATTACGATATGCAGAGGACATACCGATCACTGACATCGAAAAACAATTACACGTTAGCAGGCCGACTATTTACAAATGGATAGATAAGGCACTGGCGGTGGGTATCGAAGAGGGACTGAAAGATAAATATCATCGTCCGAAGGAACCTGTGATTACAGAAGAAGCGAAAGCCTGGGTCATAGACCTGGCCTGCAAGAAACCGACTGAGTATGGGTATGCCGCTGAGATGTGGACGCGGAGCGCTTTGGCGGCTCATGCCAGGAAATATGGGCCGGAAGCAGGACATGATTGTTTGCAGAAAGCGGCCAAGGCCACGATCCAGAGAATCCTTGAGGGACATCCAATACGGCCTCATAAGATGGCCTATTATCTTGAGAAGCGTGACCCTAAATTTGAGCAGAAAATGACGGAGATTTTGTGCGTATACAAGGAGGTCAATCTTCAAAACGAAGCGGGGGAAACGGGTGGCAAGCCGTCTGTTATTACCGTATCTATGGATGAAAAACCGGGGTTACAGGCCATCAAGAATATCGCGCCAGATATCATGCCTGAACCGGGGAAACAATCCAGAATAATGCGGGATTACGAATATAAACGCTTAGGGACATTGTCGATTCTGGCTTCTCTGGACTTGCAG
>JACVQG010000256.1 GCA_015661045.1 Dehalococcoidia bacterium
CGAGAAGGTCCATGCCGGAATGTACCAGCGGGCTAAACAGTCGGTAGATGCGGGGAGTGATGTATTTTTAGGCGATGTCTATATCTGTGACGAGTGTGGTTATACCGTAGAGGGCAACCCTCCTGACCGTTGTCCTCTATGTGGCGCTCCCAGGGACCGGTTCAGTAAATTTTAACAGGAGGCGACCGTTATGCAACAGAAGGATAGAGACCAGATTATTGCTGCCCTCCAGCAGGATGTGAGCCTGGAGCTAGGCGCTATAATACAGTATCTGTGGCATCATTATCTGGCTGAGGGAATAGAAAGCCCACCTATCATTGATCTATTTGAAGGCCTGTCCAGGTCTGAAATGAAACACCTGGAGAAGTTTTCTGAAAGGATAGTGGCTTTGGGCGGCCTGCCTCCCACCAGAATTGCGCCGGTCAAGAAGGGCGGAACGCTTAAAAAGATGATCCGGGATGACCTCGGCGGTGAGCGCAATGCGGTTGTAGTCTATAAAACGCATATTAAGCTGGCCGCCAGTCTGGGTGATACCACCACGAGACTTATGTTAGAAGAGATTGTCTCCGAGGAAGAACAACATGTCGACCTGTGGGAGACAACGCTTGGTTTAAAGCCGGGGGAGTAGAATGAACGCCAGTACTCGTAGCAAAGTAATTGCCATCCTCCAGGAAGGTGTGACCAATGAACTGGGGGCTGTTATACAGTATCTCTGGCACCATTATCAGGCCGAGGGAATTTACAGCCCGAAAATAAAGGACACCTTTGAAGAATTCTCCGTTGAGGAGATGGAACATCTGGAGAAAATATCGGAGCGAATTGTCGCCCTGGGGGGTGAACCTGCTTCAAAGCTGCCGCCAGTTAAAAAGGGTGGCGACATCAAACAGATGATGCAGGACGACCTGGACCTGGAGCTAGGCGCTGCCAAAATGTACGCAGAGCACATTCCACAACTTGCCAAATTAGGGGACACTACTTCCCGCCTGATGCTGGAAAAGATTCTGGCTGACGAGGAGAAGCATATTATGGAATTCGAGATAATGCTCTCCAAAATCAGGAAGAAGTAATCCCGCCTATGCTCTTCCATGAATTGGAAAGAGGTAATTTTGGAGACGTGGTTTAATCAAAAAGACCCCTGACTTAAGCCAGGGGTCTTTTTAATGGGATAGCTAGTGTACTGTCTCCGGTATAGCGTTACAAAGGGGTTACTAATATCATTCCTTCGAAAATAGACTTTAGTCTCCTCGCCCTTTAAGGGAGAGTGTGATAAACAAAGACTTTGTTAACAATTCCCCTCTCTCTAAATCGTTCGACTGAGCTCACGACGAAGTCTCTCCCTATAGGGGCGAGAGGTTTATAATGACTCTATGCTGGCGCTACCAGCCTGGCGCCGGCCTCGTAGGCTTCCCGCAAAGCAGTAGGATGTCTTCTGATTTCCTGATAGAGGTCCACACCCGGGTAAAGAAGCTCCTCCCCATAGATGATGTCACAGGTTGCAAAAAAGGCTTTCACCGTAGCCCTGGCCCCATTAAAGAGGTCGGGGCGTTTCATTCCACCAACCGCAATAAATAGCCCGCGCCGTTTACTGCCATCGCTGGCGAATTGATGTCGCTCTTTGAGTAGATATTTCGCTACCCATAGCGCTTGGCAGCGGTCAACGGCTGCCTTGGCCTGGGCCGCCGGCCCTAAAAAGAAGATAGGACATGCCAGGATAAGCCTGTCAACCTCTCGTAATTTTTGATGGATAGACTGCATGTCATCCCCTATAATACAGATGCCGCTGCCCAGGCAGCCATCGCAGTGTTGGCAGGGGCTTATATCCAGATCGTTGAAAACAATGAGTTCAGTGGCAGCGCCGGCTGAAGCCGCTCCGGCTAGCGCCTGGTCTAAAAGCAACGAGGTATTACCCCCTCGTCGGGGGCTGCCTGCAAGGCCGAGGACTGTGAGCAATATTTTCTCCATTGCAACCATATAAAACAGTTGGGCAGGTTTTTAACCTGCCCAATTTGAATCACATTGTTAAAAGATAATCCCTCATTAGTATAATTACCTGTATTCTTTCACCCCGCCAGTACCCCCACTACCACCACCCTGTCCAGCGTTTCCTCGCTATGAGGGGCGTTATTCATATCCTCGGTCAAGTCCCTGCCGGCCTTGTGTTCCAACTGGTGTTCTCCATCCTCCCACAGGCTGGAACTGGTAACGTCGTAGACCTTACCCTTGTAAGCAACATAGGCTGGCTGCCCGTTACGGCCATTGTAAGTAGCTAATTCACCAATGGTAAATGTGCGGACTGCTGGTTTGGTCGGAGACGACGGGGGCGCAGTTACCGACGCTGGTGCAGCTTCAACCGTTTCATCAGGAGGTTCTACCTCTGTTGCTGACTTTGACATAAGCCCGTATTTCGCTATATTGGCATCTGCTATAGCCTGTATTTTCGCAATCTCTTTATCCCCACCCGGCCCGAACAGGTGGCTGAAACGACCCTGGAGGCGGAGATATTCATCTACCGGCTTTTTCTTGCCTATTTTACGGGCAGATATCAGTTGTCCGTTCTCCCATTCCAGGAGAGGATATAGTCCAGTCTCAACCACCAGCTTGGAAATGGCGATAGTAAAAGCGGTATCGTGTCGCCAACCCAGAGGGCAATTAGCATAAATCTGGATATATTTGGGGCCGCGGATAGAAAGGGCTTTTTTAACCTTTTTATCCAGGTCAAACGGGTATCCGACGGAGGTGGTTGCCACATAGGGTAGCCCGTGGGCCAGGGCTATCTCGGGCAGGTTCTTCTTGGGCCGCGGATTCCCCCAGCTAACCTTACCAGCCGGGGTGGTGGTGGTGGATGAGCCATATGGGGTAAGGCCGCTGCGCTGTACTCCTGTGTTGGCATAGTTCTCATTATCATAGCAGATAAACAGTATATCGTGGCCGCGTTCCCACATACCGGAGAGAGCGCCGAAGCCGATATCGGCAGTACCTCCATCTCCACCCTGCCCGATAACCCTGATTTGATCTATACGGCCGGTTGCTCGTAACGCTGCCTCAACCCCTGATGCTATGGATGCCGAATTTTCAAATAAGGAGTGAATCCAGGGCACCTGCCAGGCCGAACGGGGATAGTTGGAGCTAAAAACCTCCAGGCAGCCTGTCGAGTTAGTAGTAATAATATTGCGGCCGGCAGCCCGCAGCACCAGGCGGACGGATAGGGACTGGCCGCAACCGGCGCAAGCGCTATGGCCTGAAGCGAATAAATGACTTAAGTCCTCTGTAGTTTTGCTTACCATAATCTTCCTTAAACTATTTCTT
>JACVQG010000257.1 GCA_015661045.1 Dehalococcoidia bacterium
GGGACAGGAAAAACTGTATCAACCAGAGGGGCGAGGTAGTAGCCCAGGTGGATTGCATTCACCTGGTTAAACGCCGCCCGAAGTAGGGGCACGCTGTCCTAATTATGTTCATAAACAAAATAATTTTACACCCCTTTGTCATTCTGAGGGAGCGTAGCGACCGAAGAATCTCCAGTAACTCGCTATTACAGGCTATTTCGCTGCGGCGAGAGATTCTTCACTGCGTTCAGAATGACAAATAAAGAAGACCCTTACTTTGTAAAGGTGATAAGTCAATAACCATAATCAGGATGCCCGTTCTGGACAAAGGAAGAATTATGGAAGATATCTATAAAGAAATAGTCAGAATACAGGAAGAGGGTGGCGTAGCCGCCCTGGCATCTATCCTCTGGGTTAAGGGGTCAACGCCCCGTTCGGCAGGTAGCAAGATGCTGCTGCGGAGCGATGGCACTATCTTGGGTTCAGTCGGTGGTGGGTGTGCCGAGGCTGAAGTATGGCAGGCAGCCAGAGAGGTTATGGAGACAGGGATAGCTAAAGTATTCAAGTTTGATATGACAGGACGGGACTCTACCCCCGATGGCCTTATCTGCGGCGGAATTATGGAGGTCTACCTTGAGCCGATAATATCCCAGCCTGCGTTGCACCTTTTCGGCGCCGGGCATATCGCTTTTTATACCTCCAAACTGGCTAAGACAGTCGGTTTCAAGGTCGTAGTTGTAGATGAACGGCCTGCCTATGCCAGCAAAGAGAAATTCCCTGAAGCTGATGTTGTCCTGGCTGAGGAATTCGATATAGCTTTACCTAAATTAAAGATAAATAAAAACTCTTACATAGTAATAGCCTGCCGCGGCCATGAGCTTGACCAGATGGTCCTGGAATGGGCAGTAAAGACGGAAGCCCGTTATATTGGCATGATAGGCAGCAAGAAGAAAGTTAAGACTGTATTTGAAAACCTGAAAGAGAAAGGTATCCCATCCGAACGTTTAGAACGGGTACATGCGCCAGTCGGCCTGGAGATTTACTCGGAAACGCCGGAGGAGATAGCGGTTAGCATCGTGGCTGAGTTGATAAAGGTACGGCGGCAGCCAGGAACTGCTGATAAGAGCCATCAAAGCCACGGCGCTATATCATCATCAGTGCATGATTGAGATATAATGTCTAATCGCGCCAATGACTGGTTCAATCAAGCTCAGAAGGACCTGGAACAGGCTGAAGATTCTCGTAAGAACGGGCATCACGAGTGGGCATGTTTCGCTGCGCAGCAAGCCGCAGAGAAAGCAGTTAAAGCCCTGCACCTTGGCATAGGGCAAGAGGCCTGGGGCCATGTAGTAGCCAGGTTGCTCAGCGAGATCCCGGGTGAAATGCGTGTTCCCAAAGAGCTAGTTGAGAAAGGGCATATTCTAGACAATTTTTACATACCCGCCCGCTATCCTAATAGTCACCCCGAAGGAGCGCCATACGAGCATTTTGGTACGCTCCAGAGTGAGGAAGCGATAAAATATGCCCGTGAGATTATTGAATTCGTCCGTATTCAAATGGCCTGACGCAGTAACAGTAGACCATGCTGTGCGTTGTTGGGCGGAAAGGGTTAGCCAGGAACGGAAGGATATTATACGAATTGGCTATTTTGGCTCCTATGCACGGGGGAATTGGGGTGTAGGCAGCGACCTGGATTTGGTTATTATTGTAAAAAGCTCTGAGCTACCCTTTAACCGGCGAGCGGTAGAATGGGATACAATGGAACTCCCCGTGCCGACCGATGTGTTAGTATACACAGAAGGCGAGTGGCAAAGAATGGACCGCCAAACAAGGTTCTTCAAGATGTTGAATGAGGAGACTATCTGGGTATTTAACCTGGATAACCAGTAAATATGAAGGTATATTGATTTATGTTATTCCGCTATTTCCCATTACTCCGGGATAATCCCCTTCAATTTGTAGCCATATTTTTAGCTACCGGTATGGCGCTGGTTATAGCCATCTCTATCCATGAATTGTGTCATGCCATCGCCGCTAATTCACTGGGAGACGATACGGCTAAAAGGCAGGGGCGGCTCACCTTGAACCCGCTGGCCCATCTTGATCCTATCGGGACGATCCTCCTTTTTCTGGTGGGGTTCGGGTGGGGAAGGCCGGTACCTGTCAACCCGCTCAATTTGAAGTTGGGTGCCCGACGGGGAATGGCCATTGTTGGCGCGGCCGGGCCGCTATCAAATCTGATAACGGCTGCGATTTTTGCTATTGCTCTCCGTTTTATAGGCGGTATGGCAGCAGAAGTGTTATTTCTTATTGTTTTATACAATATCGTGCTGGCTGTTTTCAATTTGATACCCATACCCCCTCTGGATGGCTTCCGAGTGGCCCTGGGCATATTACCCCGTCGATTATCAATGTCATTCTCAAAAATAGAAGTTTATGGTCCCATGGTGTTAATTGGTGTGCTGGCTGTGGATAGCATCACAGGCCTGGGTTTTTTAGGAAGGGCTATTAGCCCTGTCATCAGCATGTTTAGCAAGTTATTTATTGGCGTTTCTCTCTTATAAAAAATGTTCCGGAGATTCTTTTTGATACGCACGACTATTATTGGGCTGGGGCTTATCGGCGGTTCGTTGGGGCTAGCCTTGAAAAAATTTGGCGGTGTAGAATGGTTCATAACAGGTTATTCCCGCCGTCAAGAGACAGTAAAACAAGCGCTACAGCAAGGCGCTATAGACCGGATAGGGATAGATATACACGGAGCAGTAAGCGAAGCAGAAATGGTGGTCCTGGCCACACCTATATCAGCGATACCAGATGTGCTAATTGAAATAGCCCCCCACCTGAAAGCAGGTTGTATAGTAACCGATACTTCCAGCACCAAAGAGCAAGTCCAAAACTGGGCGGTTTCAAGTTTGCCCCCGGGTGTTCCATTCGTAGGCGGCCATCCTATGGCCGGCAAAGAGACCTGGGGTTTTGATGTAGCTGAGCCGGGACTTTTCGAAGGAGCCACATATTGCCTTGTTCCCTCTCCCTCCACCACGCCTCGCGCTATAAAGCTGGTAACGAAAATGGTGGAAACCATCAAGGCCAATCCCCTATCTATTTCTGCTAATGAACACGACCGCCTGGTGGCCGGTATAAGCCATCTTCCATTGGTCATTTCTTCAACTCTTGCGATTTTAACCCAAAAAGACCCATCATGGCCTCAGATGTCTAAGCTGGCTGCTGGCGGGTACAGGGATACCACAAGGTTGGCCTCGGGCAGCCCGCAAATGGGCCGGGATATCTGCGTTACCAACAGGAAGGCATTGGTA
>JACVQG010000258.1 GCA_015661045.1 Dehalococcoidia bacterium
GATGGGTACTATGGTTATATAATAGACAAAATTTAACAGTGATAAGCCGTTGTGTCAATGGCATAGCGACCGGAGAGTTTTTACAAGAGTGTAGCGGGAACTTCCCTGCAACATGCTTGACAGCAACCAATCAGGGTATTATCATCGGCCTAAATGCCAATGAAGAGGGTATTTTCTCTTATATCAAAAGGTTAACGGCAAAAACAAGGTTCAATTTTAATCTAAAAATCACTATAAGGAGGATGTTCTAATGGTCAGTAAAAGAGCCTGGGTCAGCGCTTTCGGGGATGAAACACCTTACGAAAAATGGCAGAAAACCGAGGGGATTCCATCGCTACATGGATTCTACGTGGAGGACTTGACTACAGTACCTATGGCCCCCTGGCCGCGAAAAGGGGGAAAGGGCAGTTTTATCAACCTGGAAGGTTCCGAACATCATATAGACGGGTATATGCACGAGATCCCACCGGGGAAAGCCTCCGAGGTGGAAAAGCACATGTTCGACGAACTGATCTTTGTCATGAAGGGGCGGGGGGCAACAACGGTCTGGCTTGAAGGCGGTAAAAAACAGACCTTCGAATGGCAGGTGGGCAGCGAGTTTACCATACCTATGAATTCGTGGCACCAGCATTTTAACGGCCAGGGAGATAAACCTGTATTGCATTTCGGAGCTACCACAGCTCCCCTCGTTATGAACTATTTCCACGATACCGATTTTGTGTTTAATAGCGGGTATATGTTCCATAGCCGGTATCAGTCAGAAGAGGACTTTTTCAGCGGTAAGGGTAAACTCCATCCCGGGAGAGTATGGGAGACCAATCTTATTAATGATGTATATAACTTTAAGTTGCATGAGTGGAAGGAACGGGGCGCTGGAGGGGTGAATGTAATGTTCGAGTTTAGCAACAGCACTCTCGGCGGACATATCTCTGAGTTCCCGGTTGGCACATACAAGAAAGGACATGTCCATGGCCCCGGAGCGCAGATTATTTTATTGAGCGGCCACGGCTATTCGCTCCTCTGGCCCAGAGAAGGCGGGGAGATGAAAAAAGTGCCGTGGAAAAAGAATAGCATGTTTGTTCCGCCGAATAACTACTTCCACCAGCATTTCAATGCCGGGCTGGAGCCAGCCCGCTATCTGGTCTTCTCTGCCCGGAGTTTCAGGCATGGTATATTGAATTTCCGAGTTTACCGTAATATGGGCCCGGACTCAGACATCAGGGAAGGCGGGATGCAGGTTGAGTATGAAGATGAGTCCCCGGAGATAAGGAAGATTTTCGAAGCCGAACTGGCTAAAGAGGGGCTGCCAAGACGAAAATCTTTTTCGCTCCCTTTACTTGGTCATTAACAGAATTAGGTTTACATTGACTGTCATTCTGAACGTAGTGAAGAATCTCTAATCACTCGCTGATACGGGATAAGTCGTTGCGGCGAAAGATTCTTCAGTCGCTACGCTCCTTCAGAATGACAATGGGCGGTGCATTTATTTAGTCAATGGCTGTCTAAAGAGGATGCCGCAAGCAGGGGATTTTATTTTTAGAAGGATGACATGCAAGTAGTAGATGTAAATATGCGATTGGTTGACCAGGCTATCGAGTGTGGCGCCACGGCAGCTAAAATAATAAACGTATCGGATATTGTTGTAGCACAGTGGGTGCGGCACAAATGTCAGTTCGGCTGTCCGCATTATGGCAACAACTTTATGTGTCCCCCTTACGCTCCTTCACCCAGAGAGACTTTAGATGTCCTGAGTGGCTACCAGCGGGCAATCCTGGTAAAATTCAGTGACCGCCATATTGGCGGCCAGGGAGATGGAATAGGCCAGGCATTTGTCCATAATAAGCTGTATGAGTTGGAACGCAGGCTTTTCCTGGATGGTTACTATAAGGCCATTTCTTATACGTTTGGCCGTTGCACGCTGTGCAAGGAATGCCTTGCTGAAAAGATTGAAAATCCCAGCCTGTTTGATAAGAAGAATTGCCTTAATCCGAAGATGGCCCGTCCCTCTATGGAGGCATCAGGCATGGACGTTTTTCAGACTGTAAGGAATGCAGGGTGGGACCTGGGTGTAATGCAGGATAAGTCTGAAGGATTCACCGCCTTCGGGCTAATTTTGCTGGAGTAGGAACTATTCTGTCATTGGGAACGAAGCGAAGCAATCTAATGCCTTTTAGTCTGGTTTCTCTTTAAGAAGCGGAGATTGCTTCGTCGCCGGACTCCTCGCAATGACGAGGAGGGGTATTTTTGGGGCAACTTACTGTTGGTATGGAGGTAGGAGCATATGCAATCAACGGAACAAGCAGATAAAAAACTCATAGACCAGGCGATAGAGGGCGGAGCCACAGCCGCTAAAATAATCAATGCGGACCAAATTGTTATTGCTCAATGGGTGAGGCATAAATGTCAGTTTGGATGCCGTCTTTTTGCCAAACGCTTTACCTGTCCGCCCTATGTCCCCTCACCCTCAGAAACAGCCGAGACCGTGAAGCAATACCAGCAGGCGCTGCTGGTGGAGTTCCGCAACCGCCATTTTGAAGACCCTCAAGATACCGCTAGCCAAAGCATGGTACATCGCTCAATGTATAACCTGGAGCGTCAGGCATTCCTCGACGGCTTCTACAAAGCGACGGCCTATGGCTCCGGCCCCTGCCGCCTGTGCCCCGAGTGCCCTGCTGAAAAGTTGGAAAAGCCAAGCCTGTTCAATAAGAAGGACTGCCTTAACCAGAAGATGGCCCGGCCTTCGATGGAGGCGGCGGGCATCGATGTATATCAGACAGTGAGGCAGGCAGGTTTTGAAATCCATGTGGTGCGTGAAAAATCTGAGCCATACACCAGCTTCGGGTTGGTTCTGTTGGAATGATTGGAACATAAACCTGTAGCCCGATTTATCGGGCCGGAATCCCCCTGCCCCCTTTATTAAAGGGGGACTAAAGAGGATTCGGAGAGGGGCATGTGGAGACCAACATCGTGCAGGACACAGACCTAACGAACAAGAGGCTCATAGTCCAAGCCATACAAGGTGGAGCGACAGCCGCTAAAATCATAAATGCCAGTGATGTCTTTGTGGCCCAATGGGTACGGCAAAAGTGCCATTTTGGCTGCCGTCATTTTGGCCAACGCTTTAGCTGTCCCCCGTATGCCCCTACCCCTCAGGAGACAGTCGAAACCGTCAAGCAGTACCGGCAGGCGCTACTGGTGGAATTCGGCAACCGCCATATCGATGACCCCGATGTTGGCCCAAAACGCGACCTTATACATCACCTGTTATATGAATTGGAACGGCAGGCGTTCCTTGACAGGCGGGACCAAGCACTGGCTAGAGCTAAGTATCTGGAACTGCATTGACCTTTTTTTCTTAAAAATTAGTCTATCCCTTAACTTCCCAAGTCGTCCCCTTGCAAGGCTACACCGTAAACCGCTTCACCGCTTTTTCATCCAGCTCCAGGCCCAGCCCCGGCTTTTGAGGCACCAGCATCAGCCCGTCTTTAACCTGGGGTGGCTCTTTGAACAGAGGGAATGACCATGTCATATATTCCACGGTTAAGGTATTGCGTAATGCCGATACCAGGTGGCAACCTATCTCAGGGAAGACATGGGGGGCAATAGGCATCTCGAATGCCTCGGCGATGGCGGCAATCTTTTTAAAGCCGGTAACCCCGCCTGCCCTTTGAATATCTATCAGCAGGATGTCCACCGCTTTTGATTCTATCAGGCGCATTAACCCCCGGGGTGAATATACCCACTCCCCGGCGGCTATTGCCATATCCAGGGCGCCGGCCACCTGAGCGCTGCCCTCCAGGTCGGTAGCCGAAACGGGGTCCTCCATCCAGTAGATGTTATACTCCTCTAGCATCCGGCCTATACGGATGGCCTGCCAGGGCCGCCAACTCTGGACGGCATCTACCATCAAGTTAACCCCTTCTCCTATTGTCTGGCGCACTGCCTTGACCCTTTCCACATCTTTTTTCAGACCGGGGTCATGGCCGATATGGAGCTTCACCGATTTAAACCCCTGGGACAGAAAGGTTTCGGCCTCGCGGCAAAGCTGGTCGACAGGTAAACTGGGCCAGAGGCCGTCGCTGGCGTAAATCGGCACAGCCGGCTTGTCGCCGCCCAATAGCTTACAGAGTGGCTGTCCGGTGATTTTTCCCAGCAGATCCCACACTGCAATATCTATAGCCGATATGCAATCTACCACCAACCCCTCCGTTCCCAGGAAGATTGTATAGCGGCGCAACTTTTGCCATATTTTTTCAGTGCAGAACGGGTCTTCACCTACTACTAAAGGTATCAGTTCGTCAATCATAGCCTTAATAACATTTATCCGGCTGCCGTTCAAAGCTAAGGCATAGCCAAAGCCTTCATGCCCCTCGTTAGAATACATTTGGACAAGTACATAGGAAACGGACTTGGCCTGAAATCCGCTGGGGGTGCTGAAACCCCACT
>JACVQG010000024.1 GCA_015661045.1 Dehalococcoidia bacterium
TGGCAGCAGGGTGTACTGCCTGTCACAACGGCACCATTGCTCCGGACAAGTTCACCGAATGGAAGGATTCCGGCCACGCCGAGATCTTCACTCAGAATATTGATAACCCGGATGGGCATTGGGCCATAAACTGCGCCCAGTGTCATACCGTAGGTTATAACCCGTCCGTAAAGAACGGCGGCTTCGATGAACCATTTACTGAAGAGGGTTGGAAGGTACCGTCCCACGGCGATAAGGGGTTATGGACGCAGATCCTGCAGAAGTTCCCCAAGACCGCCAAAATGGCCAATATCCAGTGCGAGAACTGTCATGGCCCTAACGCCGGCAATACTCTCCATCCCAATGGAAAAATTGATTCGGCAAGGGTAAGTATATCCGCTGACGTATGCGGCGCCTGCCACGGTGAGCCGCCCAGCCACGGGCGTTTCCAGCAGTGGGAGATGAGCGGCCACGGCAACTTTGAATTGGCCATAGAAGAAGCCACTGTGGAAAAACGGGCCGCTTCAGCCGCCCATTGCGGACGTTGCCATTCCGCTCAGGGATTCCTGAAATGGATTAAACAGGGCGATTTGACCAAGCAGATCCAGGGCGCCAAAGGGAACGCCACGGTGGATGAGTTGAAGGCTTGGGGTCTAACGCAGGATACCGTCCAGCCTCAGACCTGCGTGGTGTGTCACAATCCCCATGCCGAGGGCTCTACTACCGGCGAGCCTAACAATGCATCGGTTCGGATAATAGATAATTCTGCGTTATTACCTGCCGGATTCCAGGCTAAAGCTCTGGGCCGTGGCGCAATTTGTATCACCTGCCACAACACCAGGAATGCCCTGCACAATAATGATTTCGCTCCCACTGCCTACTCGGCACCACATACGGCTGCCCAGGGCGATGTCCTGATGGGTGAGAACGCCTACTTTGTATCTACAGGTGACCGGTCACCCCACTCCCTTATCAAGGATAGCTGTGCGAAATGCCACATGGAGGAGACACCGGCGCCGTTAGAGTTCAGCAGAGGTGGAGCCGGTACCAATCATAGCTTCAAAGCCAAGATAACCATTTGCGGTAGCTGCCATTCCGCCACGCTCGATGGAAAAGCGCTTCAAATAGGCATTGAGGGCAAGGTAGAAGAGCTAGGCGAGGTGATGTCCAATTACTTACTCAAAAAGATGCCGGATAAAACGACCGTCAAAGACTACACCCCTCATCAGTTTGGGGGCAAGTCCTACGACGTCAAGAGCGACGCTGTCGTGGTGGACAAAACCAATATCGCTAAAATCGAGCCGACGGAGCCGCATGGCCAGCAAGGGTTTATAATCCAATTCAAGAACGCGGTATCCGTCACATATAAACCCGCTGGTGGTACAGAACATACACTATCAGTCAAAGAAATACAGATTCAGTTGGGTGACTTCAGCGCCGATGGCAAGACAGCGCTAATTGCAGTCACCGACCCCCTGGTAAAAGCTGGTTGGAACTACTTCCTGATTCACGGCGATGGCAGCGAAGGGGTTCACAATCCCACCTTTACCAAGGAAGTGTTAGAAGCCACCATAAAAGCCTTGAAATAATCAGGGTGAGGTAAAAGACAAGAAACGGACAGCAGGCCCCGGTATACCGGGGCCTGCTGTGTTTACAGGGATAACACTGTACGGATGTCGGTTGGTCTCAAATAATATAGCATTGTGAATTCCTTCATTTAAGATTATACTTAAAACTAGCTAATACTTATCAATTCCCATCAGCCTATTTAAACAATAACCTCAGGATGGCGCTTCTTTCATCACTTTTGGGGGATGAATCGGAGGTAGAGTCAGATGAGCCTGCAGAGGAAGGCCAGCCTATATAGCGGATTGGGGATACTAGCCCTGTTATGTATTCTGGCGTTCCTGGGTGTAAGGTCCGTTGTCGAGACTTCCCAGAGGACCTTCCAGGAACGGGTCATTATGGCCCAGGTGGTAGCGCAAGAGGTTGACAGGGCTCTGGGGAAAGCACGAACCGATCTCCACGAATTTGCCACATTAGAATCCATTGACGTGGAGGATTCTAACCCCCTGCCAGAAAGACAAGCCCTGGAAAGTCTTTACCGGTATTCCCGTTCTTTTACCTTCCTTTTCCTCCTCGACCGGCAGGGAAACGTACTATATTCCAAACCAGAACGTCCCGAACTGGTGGGTATACCGTTCTTAGGCTATGGCGCTATAGCCAATACTGTAGAGATAGGCACTCCTTTCCTGTCCAGCACGCTTACATTAGGTGAAAGCCGCCGCCCTGTCTTTGTGATGGCTGTACCTGTATCTAATAAACAGGGTAAAACGGTTGGAGCAGTTGGAGGGTGGCTTACGTTATCCGATATAATCGGCAATCTCATTCCGACCTTGCAGATGGGTGAAACTGCCTTTGTGGAAATAGTCAGCCAGGAAGGTCTGATTATGGCCACCACAAAGGAGCCCGGTCGGACTGCAGGACGGGAAGAGACAGAATATGCAGCTCATTTTGCAACCCTTATTAAGGAAAACAAAGCTGACCAGGAAACGTGCTATCGTTGTCATGAGACTGCAACCGGCATGAAAAGAACCAAGGATGTCCTGGCATTTGCTCCTTTAACAGTTGCTCCGGGTACAGGCGGCGTGGCTATAAGGCAGTCCCTATCTGAAGCGCTGGCCCCGGTTCGCAGATTGGAATACGAGATAATAACGGCCGGTTCGCTCTTTTTTATCATCGGGTTATCGCTGACATGGCTAGGCGTCCGCTCTCTGGTGCGTCCCCTTTCTCATTTGACATCTGTATCGCGGAAAATAGCCGAAGGTGATCTGGGCACAGAGGTGGTTGCAACCAGCCGTGACGAGATTGGTACCCTGGCTAAGGCTTTTGAGGCGATGAGATTACGGCTAAAGGAAACTCTCCATGAAAAAGAAGAAAGGGTAAAAGAAAGTGAAGCCAGAGCCCAGCAGCTATCCGCATTAAATAGCGTAGCTGCTTCGGTCAGCCATTCTCTTGATCTAGACCAGGTTCTTGGAGATAGTTTAAATACGACCCTGCAGATTTTAAAACTGGATGAAGGCGGTGTGTTCCTGCGGGAATCGTCCGGTGAGTTAAGCCTCCGCTTAAGCCGCGGGACATTACACCCATCCATGGAAGCCCTGGCGCGGCTTCAACCAGAGACAAGTCATCCGGTTATTCTCAGCCCTTTCCTGGTTCCTTCCGAAATGCAAGGTGATGAATCCCGCTCTTACGTCCATATTCCGTTAGCATCAAAAGGAAAACTCCTGGGATCGATGGTTCTGGTTAGTCAAAAACAAAGGGAGTTCACACCCCTGGAGATGGAGCTAATGACCGCTATCGGGCATCAGATTGGCACCGGCCTCGAGAATGCCCAGCTATTCCAGGAGAGTCAGAGACGGCAGAAAGAGGCCGAAGCCCTTTTCCGTATCGGGTTAGAGGTCTCCCGCCTGTTGAATCTCGATAGTATTCTGGACTCTGTCGTCGAAAAAGCCCATAAACTCCTGGATGTAGATGCGGCGATTCTGTCATTACAGGAAGAGGATAGCCATGAAATAAGCATCAAAGCTAATAGTGGTCCGATAAAGCCTACTTTTAAGGGAATGAAACTTAAGGAGGGGGAGGGTTTAGCCGGCAGGGTAATCAGCCTGGGTAAACCTGTAATAACCGGGGATTACCTGAGTGACCCGGTATTCAAACATTCCCAGGACGGAGATAACCTGGTCCGGGAATCGGTACTGAAGTCTCATCTGGGGGTACCGCTGATGATCGGGGAAAAGGTGTTTGGCAGCCTGAGCGTCGCCACCCAGAAACACCGTTACTTTAGTGAGCAGGAAATAGCTGTATTACAACAACTTGCTCAGCTTGCTGCTCTGGCTATCGAGAATGCCCGGCTATACGGACAGGTGCAGGAGCTTGCAACACACCAGGAGAGAGAGCGCCTGGCACGAGAGATGCATGATGGCCTGGGACAGGTCCTGGGTTACCTTCAGCTCAGGGCACGGGGCGTGGAAGACATGCTTGCTGAAGGCAAGATTACGGAAGCACAGAAAGAAATGCAGGAGATGAGGAAGGTTGTTCGGGAGGCGTATGAGGATGTCAGACAGGGTATCCTGGCTTTGAGGTCAAAGGCAGCCCCGGAGGCGGGACTTGTTTCTATACTGGAGGACTACTTTGAGGGATTCCGCCAGCAGACAGGTATACCGCTGAAGGTTGAAGTGAAAGACGTGCGGGCAACCCATTTACCTTCCGATGCCGCTGTTCAGATAGTACGGGTTATTCAGGAAGCCCTGGCAAATGTAAGAAAACATGCCAGGGCTAAAAAGGCAAAGGTTAGTTTTCAGCTTCAG
Organism: Dehalococcoidia bacterium; assembly: GCA_015661045.1. Lineage (GTDB taxonomy): Bacteria > Chloroflexota > Dehalococcoidia > JACVQG01 > JACVQG01 > JACVQG01. Next base: position 4,350 of record JACVQG010000024.1, read on the forward strand.
GGACAGGATGCGGTTATAACAATAGAAGATGACGGAGCGGGATTCGACCCTTCCCGTATCACCGGAGACGACAGGCAGCATTTTGGCATACAAACGATGAAAGAAAGATGTAGAAGTGTCGGCGCTCAATTCAATATAGACTCCAGGTTTAGCAAAGGAACTACCGTTATGATAAGGATGCAACTTAAAGGAGGGGTATAGGTGGAGCCATTACGGCTGCTATTAGCAGATGATTCTCCGCTTTTCCGCAAGGGTTTGTCAGGCTTGTTTGAATCCACGCCGGATTTTCAGGTTGTAGGGGAAGCACGGGATGGGGTGGAGGCTTTGGAAAAGGCACGGGAACTTCTACCCGATGTGATCCTTATGGATATAAACATGCCTCGCTGCAACGGACTCGAGGCTACCCGCCTGATAAAAGAGGAATTGCCATATATAAGAATTGTTATGCTCACTGTTTCGGATAGTGAGCAGCACCTTTTTGAGGCAATAAAAGTTGGAGCCCAGGGTTATCTTTTGAAGAACCTGGAACCTGAAGAACTATTCCAGATGTTACGGGCTGTTTCCCGCGGTGAAGCGCCTATCTCGCCGGCTATGGCCGGTAAAATCCTGAAGGAGTTTACCCACCGTTACCAACCGGCTCCGGCGCCTGAAGCGGAAAGTAGCCCGCTTACTGCCAGGGAAAAGGATATATTGCAATTGGTGGTATTAGGACAGGCCAACAAAGAGATTGCAAATCAACTCAACATTGCCGAGTCCACTGTAAAGAATCACCTGAGAAATATCATGGAGAAGCTGCATGCCCAGAACCGGGTTCAGGCAGCCATACAGGCTCTCCAGAAGGGGGGAATTACTTTATCCCGAGATAGAACCGAAAGACCTAGTTCTACTGGTTAACAGTAGTACTCTCCTTTCCAGAATTACCCCGTATTCACTCTAAAAGAACTACTATAAGGCAGTTCTTATAGGCTATATAAATTGGCACTAATGGTGGATAGGCGGTTCAGTGATAATGGTCTAGTATAAGTTTGGGGTGGAGATGAACCATCCCAGCAATCAAGCCCAAAAATCGGCAAATCAAGGTCAGAGGACTTGAAAACGGAAGGGAGAAATAAGATGCATCCGCTATCCATCGTAATCGCTTTTGGTTTCCTGGGAATGTTGACCGTGGTTGGGGCCCAACTATCCATACTCAGCTCCCGTTGGCTGTGGCGGCAGGTAACTCCAGTGCTAGGTTTCCAGCAGTCCCGGAAGATTTCTAAAGCTTCGGTGAGCGGGCTGTTGTTAGCTCTGGGTTTGTTTCTGCTGGTAATCGGAGTACAGGGCATTTATCGCCTTATCTTCGCGGTCTGAGTCGTAAAAGGCATAAGAGGTATAGAGGTGGAAACAACCGTAAGTGGTAAGCCCATCAGGGTACTCCTGGTAGATGACCATACCCTGTTCCGGCGAGGCATCGCAAACCTTCTGGCCTCCCAGCCTTATATAACCGTAGTAGGGGAAGCAAGCGATGGCTGGGAGGCCCTGGAAAAGGCCAAGGAATCAACACCTGACCTTATCCTGCTGGATCTCAGGATGCCCGGGCTGGATGGACAAAAGGTAATACAAAGGTTAAAGGACATAGTCCCATCATCCCGAATAATCGTGCTTACCATATCGGAGAATGAAGAAGACCTGTTAGAAGCTATTAGAGAAGGGGCAAACGGGTACCTGCTTAAGGATTTAACACCCGAAGAGCTATTTCAGGCCATAAAAAGGACCTTTCAGGGTGAGCCGGTTATTTCACCTCGCATGGCCAGTAAGATGTTAACCGAGTTTAGCCGGCGGTTATCCGGATCAGAGGCCCAGCCCTTGCGGCACCTGACTTCAAGAGAGCAAGAAATTCTCCTGTTATTAGCCGAAGGGGCAAGAAATAAAGAGATTAGCGCTCGCCTTCACATAAGCGGTAGTACTGTCCGAAACCACATACACCATATTATCGGGAAATTACATGTACAAAATCGGGTTCAGGCTGCATTATTAGCGCGCGGCCAGGCGCCCCAGGGTGTGGGCGCTATGAAAGGAGGCTGAGTTGAAGCTATTGTTAGGCCTCGCCCTGGCAGCAATATTACTGGTTATCGGTTATTTTACGTTTTTCACCTCCCCTGTTTTAGCCCTGGATGAGAAGGGTTGCCTCCAATGTCACAATAAACCAGATATAAAAAAGACCACACAGCAGGGACAGGTTATCTCCCTGTTTGTAAATGAAAAAGAGCTTGATGCCTCAGCTCATCGTTTTATCGATTGCGATCAATGTCATTCCAAACCACACGATACCCCCGCGGTGCCTACCAAGATAACATCGGCTGAGAAGTGCGGTGCCTGCCACCAATATGAAAGGAAACTGCACCGGGAGAGTATTCACGGACAAAGCCTTATCCGTGGCGAGGAAGGGGCGGCTAATTGCGTGGATTGCCATAGCAACGCATTAACACCTCATAGTGTGGTTAGAGTTCTTTCGCCGGAATCACCGGCTTACCGCCGGAATATAGCTGATACCTGTGACCGCTGTCACGGCAATGAAAAGCTCATGACCAGCTATGGCATACTGGAAAAGACGTATGAATCATACATGCGTAGCTATCATGGGAAGGTTCAAACTCTGGCCAAAGATGACCTGCGGAAGCTAAATATGGCCACTTGCACAAACTGCCACGGTGTGCATGATATCAAAAAAGCCAAAGACCCTACCTCCAAAGTAGGCAGCCTGGCTAACTTGAAGGAAGCCTGCGCTCAGTGCCATGCCGGTGCAGATGAAAATTTCGCCCGCTCTTTTATCGGGCATGAAGAAGCCTCTTTGAAAAGCAATCCAGCTATATATTACATCGAAAGAGGCTTTTTACTACTAACCGCCAGCGTAGTAGCAGGGGGACTTATTGTAACTACACTTGCATTTGTTCACTATACCTGGCGAAGACCAAAAAAATAAGGAAGGCGCAGTATGGCTACTCGCACCGTGTCCATTACAAGTGTAATGGTTGAGTCCAAGGTAGAAGAGATAGTGCGTTTCACTATCCACCAAAGAATCCAGCATATCTTGATGATTGTAAGCTTTACCATGCTAGCTTTTACAGGATTACCTCAAAAATTTAATACCTGGGGTGTTAGCGAGTGGTGGGTCAACTTTCTTGGGGGTATTGAGATGGTCCGGAACCTGCATCGCTTTTTTGCAGTCGTGTTGCTTGCGGATGCAGTCTATCATATTGTCTATATATTTGGTGGTATGGCTATCCGGAAACAACCTTTACCCCTGTCCATGATACCCAGTCTAAAAGACTTCCAGGGGATGTACCAGGAAATCCGCTATTTTGTAGGTCTCTCACGCGAAGAACCTCAGTATGATAGATTCAACTGGCGGGAAAAATTCGACTATTGGGCCGTCTTCTGGGGTACCCCTATCCTGGGGATAAGCGGCCTTATCCTTATGTTCCCCGTTCAGGTTACACGTTTTTTACCTGGCACCGCTGTACCGATGGCCATGATAGCCCATAGTGACGAGGCTTTCCTGGCGGTGGCATGGATATTCGGTTCTCATCTTTTCTTTACACATCTTTCTCCGGGGGTCTTCCCATTGAATAAATCAATATTTACAGGACGTATACCGGTAACCCGGCTTCAGGAGGAACATCCACTGGAATGGAAACGGATCCAGGCGGCACTGGCAGTTGCTCAACCTGAAGCAGTAGCCGTTGCAGTAGAAGCCGTTCCGGAAAATATTACTGTCCCGGAAAACATTGCAGTTGAGGCTGAATTACCCGGTAACCCGGATGCACTACCGAAAACTCCGAATAATCCACCAAATGAAATTGCATAATAATAACAGGTAGGTAATGGATTCAGTTCCTTTGAGGAAGCGCACTTTAATGGTTAAAATGGTGGAACGATTCCCAGGTTGTTATGTTTTAACTGTGGGGAGGAACCGATGCCGCAGTGGAAAGCCAGCCTGCAAGCCCGGATTATCCTTCTGGTGGCTGTTATCATTTTCGCTATGCTTGCCGCTGTGGGCATATCAAGTTACCTGGCTGTCCAACATTCCATCCAACGAGCTCTCCAGGAGCGTTTATCTCTAGCACAAACTACCGCTAACCATCTGGAATACGTAGTAAACCAGAGCCTGCGACGCCTCGAGGACATCTCGATAGCTGAAGATATGAAAACAGGCGAGGAGGCTACAGATGGCTTGAGGATGGCGTTACGCTCGGCCTACTTTCAGACGGTTTTTACCGAAGGCTTATTTATTACTAACAGCTACGGTAAGGTCCTCTGGGTCGAACCCTACAGACCAAATATAGTTAGCACCAGTATTTATAGTTATCCGCATATAAATCAAGCTCTGGAGTCAGGCAGACCTGTTGTTTCTGATGTCCTCATTCGAAATCCCAGTGGCCGGCCGGTAGTCGCCGCCGTCACGCCGCTTAAAGATAGGAATGGTGTAACTTTGGGATTAGTGGGGGGTGAAGTGGATATTACAGGAAACAGCCTGAGCTATATACTTAAAGCCGTTCAGTTGGGCGCTACAGGAAACGTGGATGTGGTAGATAGTCAGGGTGTTGTACTGGCAACAACGGAACCGGCACGTCTGTTAACCTCAAGCGATCATAATAGTATCTTAGCTGACCTTATCCGGAAACGCCGGACCGCAGTAAGCACCTGTCATAATTGCCATGAGCCGTCTGTTTTCCGTGAAGACAAGAAACAGGTCGAAGTTATGGCTTTTGCGCCTTTTCCAACCATTCCATGGGGAGTGAGTATCCGTCAGGAAGAAGACGAAGTTCTAGCTCCTGCCCGTACTTTGCAGCGTCGGCTTTTGTTAATCGGAGGCGCTTTTTCCGTTCCCGCCTTAATTTTAACCTGGGGCTTGTCCCGCAGTATGGTGCGCCCCCTTAAAATCCTTTCTAAATCAACCACGCGTATAGCCGAAGGAAATTTGAATGATTCCATTCCTTATTTAGGGCAAGATGAGATCGGCCACCTGGCGCGTAATCTGGACAGCATGAGAGAAGCGTTAAAGGAGTCTATTGCCCGAAATCAAGAGTGGACAAGGGAATTGGAAAACCGGGTCCAGGAACGTACCAGGGAATTGGAAGAATCTCAGGTCGCACGGGGAGAGTTATTACGTAAGGTCATTTCTGCCCAGGAGGAAGAACGCAAACGTATCGCCAGGGAATTACATGATGATACCAGCCAGTCGCTGGCTACTTTAGTTATGTCCATAGATACGGCTTTAGCAGCTCCATCCCGGAGTCCCGGAGAATGGGAGGAACGGTTAAATAAATTGAAAACACTTGCAGTGAGTAGCCTGGATGGAACCCATCAGTTAATATTCAACTTACGGCCTGCTATGCTGGACGACCTGGGGCTGCTAGCTGCGTTACGGTGGTATGCGGAGACACGTCTGCAATCACAGGGCATAAGGGTGGACGTGGAGATAAATGGAGAAGAGCGCCGCCTGCCTTCCGAGGTGGAAACAACCGTTTTTCGTGTTTGCCAGGAAGCTATTACGAATATCTCTAAACATGCCAG
>JACVQG010000025.1 GCA_015661045.1 Dehalococcoidia bacterium
CCGGGAAGATTATAGATAAGGTCAATATTTATGTTTTCAAAACCAGCTTGCCTTGCGAAAGTGAATGCTTCAACAGCCTGCGTGACTGAGTGTATCCTGCCCAGAATTTTGAGATCAATATCATCCAGACTCTGGAAACCCAGACTCAAGCGGTTAAATCCCAGAACATGTAATGAATTAAGCCATTTATGAGTGACAGTGCCGGGGTTGGCCTCCAGAGTAATCTCTGTAGCCTTATCCACTTTATAATATTTATTACAAGCGCCTATGATTTTATCTATTTGCGATATGCTAAGTAAACTGGGCGTGCCACCACCAAAATAGATTGTAGATATCTGTCTATTGTTATCCCGAGCCCGGAACTGGATTTCTTTAGTCAACGCTTCTACATAGCCTGGGACAAGCGCCTCCAATCCTCCAAAGGAATTAAAGTCACAATACCCGCACTTCGACCTGCAAAAAGGAATATGGATATAAAGACTAAGAGATGAAATTCCGCTGTGAGCCATAGTTGGATGTTAGCATATCTCCTGCCTTTGGAGCAAAAATAATAACGGCGCCCAAATACATCCGAATATTGAAATCCCCCTGTCAGGCTGTTATAATCCTTTCTAGCCAATGTTTAGAAAGCTTGATTTTCACATTCATTCACCAGCCTCTGATTGTTACGCTGATAACATGAGCCCCGAGTCCAACATTCATACCTCCCCGCAGGAAATTGTGGATGCTGCCATTACGGCTGGTCTTCACGGGATAGCTATTGTTGACCATAATAGCGCTATATGGATAGATAGAATGCAAAAAGCGATCCGGGGCGCCCCGGTAGTCCTTTTCCCGGGCATAGAGATCTCTTCTAAAGGCGGGCACGTTCTGGCTATTTTTGAGCCGGAGACCCCATCGACAGAACTCACCAGGTTGGTTCAGGACATTGGATTCGCTCCTGCTCAGTTCGGACTAGGCTACCTTGAGGCAGACAAATGGATGGACGAGGTCTTTAATCTGATAACGGAACGAGGCGGATTGGCAATCTCGGCCCACGTTGACCGCCGACCGCGCGGTTTTATCGCTGCCTCTGAGATTGCCACCGACGTAAAAAAGCGTATTTTCAATAATCCTAATCTGCAAGCTCTGGAAATTACCATTCCTCAAAATAAACAACTCTGGAATGACGGACAAATGCCGGGTTTCCCGCAAGGCAAGGCTTGTGTCCAGGGTTCCGATGCTCATGCGCCTGCAGAGATGGGACGGCGGCCTATTTATGTCGATATACCTGAACTTAATCTCGATGGCCTCCGGCTGGCTTTCCTGGAATACAAATCCAGAATCAAATTCCCAAACGAGATCGAATCTGAGGCGGCTCCAAAAGCCCTGGCTTAGCAATCGCTGAGCTATATAACAACCGGATAAAATATAAGGGAGGTATGATTCAATGATACAAATCGCCGGCGCTATAGCTATGATAGGTATCTGGATAATTCTTTACCCATTCACTACCAAAGATGTAACCCGCGCTCCATGGCTTCATGTGCTATTGGGAGCAGTAACTGCTCTTTTAGGAGTATGGGCTTCATTTACTGTCCGTTAGCGGCTAAACAACACCTGTAAAACTTCTCAGCCTTTAAATAGATGGATACTTTATGGCTTCGATAGCCTTCATTATTAGCGCTTACCTGATTGGCTCCATGCCCCAGGTGTACTGGCTTATAAGACTCAAAGGCAGCGACATACATGGCAACGACTTGCATGAACATCTATGGAGTTTGAGCCATAAGCTGGGGGCTATCGGGTTTATAATCGATTTAGCCAAAGGGGCGGTTGTTATTTTGTTGGGCAGGTGGCTTAATTTCCCCGTGGAAACAATCGCTATGGCTGGACTGTTGGTCGTAGTGGGGCAAATGTGGCCGGTTTACCTCCTTCGTTCAGGAGGCGGAGGCAATAGCGCAGCATCAACCGTGGCGCTAACATTAGCGGTTTACCCATTTTTAATTGCGCTTATTCCAGTTTTGATTGGCTTAAGCTGGAGAATTGTTACCCATATTAAGAAAGGGCAACATCCACTCGGTCATCCACATAGTAAAAGTATGCCCATCGGGGTATTTACCGCGTTGGCCACCCTGCCACTGTCCAGTTGGTTATTGAGTGAACCGATAGCAATAACTCTTTCATTTCTGGGACTGTTCGTAACCATAATCGGGCGCAGGTTAATAAAAGGGTTGATTGAAGAATCCCGCGTTAAACCGCTCACAGCAAAGATAGTTTTAAAGCACTTTATTTTAGATTAATTCTAAATCATCTATCTATAACCGGTTTATTTCAGACACCAATTTATCCTGAGGAACCGGCCGTTGTTCACTGGTGGACATGTCCCTTAATATCGCGATGCCTTGCCGTAATTCATCATCACCCAGAAGGAGAGTAAATTTCGCCCCCAGAGCATTAGCATGACGGAACTGTGCTTTCAGGCTTTTGTTTCCCAGAGCTTGCTCGGTTGAAACCCCCGCTCGTCTAAGCTGTGTCACTATCTCTTTAGACTTTAATCTGGCTGCTTCACCCACGAAGGCAACAAATACTTGCGGTTGCGGTACAGGTGGCACAGCAACGTTCTGCCTTTTCAAATTGAGAACGATGCGCTCGATTCCGGTCGCCAGGCCCACTGCAGGAGTAGGCTGGCCGCCTAACTCTCCGATTAATCCATCATAACGGCCGCCGCCGCCGATAGTGCTCTGAGCGCCCTCCTCTTTAGGCTGGACCTCGAATACCGTGCGGGTATAATAATCCAGGCCCCGCACCAGACGGTGGTTAATGTTGAATGGAATCTCCAGGATGCCTAAATATTTTTGGAGTGAAGCGAAGTGGCTGGCACAGTCAGCACAGAGATAATCGGAATTACGCGGCGCTGCCCCGGAGATTGGCTGGCAGCTTGCCTGTTTGCAGTCGAGTAACCGCAAAGGGTTCTTTTCATAGCGGATTTTGCAATCATTGCAGACACTGGATAATTGGCCTGAGTAATATTTTTTCAATAACTCCAGATATTTCGGACGGCATTCCCTGCACCCGATCGAATTAAGCTGCAAACTAAGTCCATTTATGCCAAGGGAGCTATATAGCTGCCAGGCCATGTCTATAACCTCGGCATCCAGAGCAGGATCGGATTCACCTATAGCCTCATAGCCAAACTGATGGTGCTCCCGGTACCTGCCGGACTGTGGCCGCTCATAGCGGAATATCGAAGAGAAATAGTACAGCTTTACCGGTTGGGGAAGAGTATGCATACCGTGTTCGATATATGCCCGGCATACCGGGGCTGTGCCCTCGGGACGCAGAGTCATCAAACTCTTGCCACGGTCTTCAAAGGTGTAAGTTTCCTTTTCAACTATATCGGTCCCCTGGCCTATAGTGCGGGTAAAAAGGCCGCCTTCTTCAAAAACCGGGGTATCTATGCGCTTATAACCATAAATATTGCATAAATGGATGGCCTTATTTTCAATATACCGCCAGTATTGCTGTTCAGAGGGGAGAATATCGAATGTCCCACGCGGGGCCTTAAACAAAAATTCCTCCTATAAAAGACGTAGCTAGAGCGAGAGCTAGAGACCGCCACACCCCCCTCTGTCTCTGTCTCAATTCTCTATCTAACCAGTTTAAATCCCTAACTCCGAGCGGGTGCGGATGAAACGGATCAGGTTTTCCTTAGTAACAATCCCTACAAGGATGCCATTTTCTATTACGGGCAACTGGTTAATATCTTCCTGGTCCAGCCTGTCAAGTATCTCTGTGGCATCATCTTCCATGCGGGCAATCTGTAGTTGGTCTATTGGGGTCATAGCCTGTTTTAAGAGAGTAGTATCCCATTGGGTCTGAGGGATAGCCTTGATATCCTTGAGGGTTATTATCCCGGACAGACGGATGCCATCAGTGGCCAGAAAGCAGCTACGACCGGCTGGTATGATATGTTCCTGTGCCACCTGTTTGAGGGTGTTCTCCTGGGGAACGCTGACACAATCCCTGGTTATCACGTCCCGGACCTTCAAGCCTTTCAAAGCTTCCCGGAGCATAGCTTGCTGATAGCTGGAGGAAGCGGCATTTTCCAGGAACCAGCCGATAAAAGCCAGCCAAAGACTGCCGATCCCGCCGAACTCCAATAACCCTATCCTGAAAGGTACAAAGAATCCGTAGATACCAGCAAATATGAATATATAGGCAACCCACCGTCCTATGCGAGATGCCCATAATGTAGCCCATTTGTAGTTGTCGCTGGCTTTCCATAGTATCGAACGCAGGACCCGTCCCCCATCTAGGGGAAAGCCGGGAATGAGATTGAACGCGGCTAAAGATATATTAATATAGATTAACCAGCCAGTCATTGCCCTTATAGGTTCACTGTAAGAGCCGACTAACCACCAGATCAGACTGAATGCACCGGCCAAGACCAGGGAGGAGACTGGCCCGGCTGCTGCCATAACCAGTTCTTCCAACGGTTTTGGCGATTCCCGGCTAATACGAGCTACACCACCGAAGATAAAAAGGGTAATGCTGCGTACCGGAATCCCCTGGCGTAGAGAGAACCAGCTATGAGCTAACTCGTGAGCGACGACTGATGCAAAAAACAATATGGATGTAACAATCCCAACTATCCAATAGAGGCTTCTATTCCAATTAGGAAACTCATGTGGGAATACAAAGAATGATAAAGACCATATCACTAGAGCAAATATTATAAACCATGAAATATGTAGATATATGGGGATACCCATTATTTTCCCAAGACGGAAAGAGGTGTTTATTTTGCCTTGCTGTTGTTTAAGCAAAGTCGTAAAAGGTTTCACATTAATCTCGCAATTACTCTCTTAATATTACTCTACATTAATATGCTAATTCTTTCAACGAAGGTAAGGGCACGGCATGCCGTGCCCCTACGGAGATAAAAGATTATCTTTTTTTAGCCCCTCCGCCACTTCCGGCATCCCTAGCTCTGTGAGTTTCGTTTTAGTCTGGAGTCCGGTGGCCACATCCCATTCCCTCAGAGCATAATACTCGTCTTTCATCTTTTCGAATTTTTGCCTGTCCAGCACCTCGCCTTTGCGGCTTACTGGTTCGCCGTTTTTACCCGGCACCAAACACTCCGGCTGCACCAGATGATACCGTAATGGCGACGTGAACCAGGTGGCAGTAACAGTATCGGCATCCCGACCCCGGTGCCCTTCCCTTGTCATAATCGCCCGCTGTAAATTAAATATCCGCTCTCCGAATCTATTTAATCCGGCCTCGTCAACTTCCTGACCGGTAATGGCGGAGTACACTTTACTTTCAAAACCCGGGTCTCCCACATGCTCTTCCTCGAACTCCACATCGGTGATAGGCCATAGCCAGTCACATAGGACCAGGCTCTCCTTAAGATGCTGCCTATCCTGGATTTTGAGGGCGCTTAATGCCTTGCCCTCATAGGTCGAGAAATCGGCTGCTATCTCGCTTCCCCAGAACTTCTTAGCTATAGCCCGGACAAGGTCGCTGGAGACGAAAGCCCCAGGATCCTTGTGCACCCACTTCAGCCATCGCCCCACGAGCAAAACGATCTCGTGGAGTTGCTGGATAGGCTGGCGCGGCTCCATTGCCATGAGTAGGGCGGTGGTTATATATACACGAGGCTCGTAGTCGCTCCTCTGTCCAGAATTGGTAAAGTAATCCGTCAGTTGTTCCTGAGCCTTTGGTCCTAATTGGGCGGCCGCTTTGAAAGTCCCACCGGCCAGTATTTCACCGAATCCCTGTCTCAGAGCAATTGTCTTGATAAGGGACTCTATAAACTCCAGGCTACCCGGCTTAGAAAGAGGAATACCGGTGCTTTCCTCGGTGATAACACCTGCCTGAAAGCAACGCCATAGCCAGAGAATCATAACATCCAGGGTATTAGTATCCACACCGTATTGGTCGCATAGCTTGGTAGCAAAAAATGGCACCTCGGTCTTCTTCCCGTAGAACTTCTCTGCCCGGGCTTGATAGAAGAGGCCGGCCTGGCACATGAATTTTCCTTTTTGCCCGTTCTCAGCCTGGTATGTGCGGCGGGAGCAGTTACCGATACAACCGTAACACACATCCTTTTTTACATTCGGCCCTTCAAACACGCCCTGAATACCGACCGGGTTCCCCTTTCGTAGTATCCGAAATCTATCTAATAATTCTTTAAACCCCTGAGGATTAGCTACAGGAAAATTCTTTTTCGTTCCTTTTACCACAACGGCTTTAAGATTTTTTGAACCCATAACTGCACCCAGCCCGCCCGAGCCACTGGCATCGTTATCAGCCAGGATAGTCGCCAGGGCTACCTGATTTTCACCCGCCGGGCCGGTAGTTACTACTTTAACCGAAGCCCCTAGCTCGCCTTTAAGCATCTCCCGCGCGTCCATAGCGCCTTTGCCCCAGAGCGCCGATGCATCTTTTATTTCAACTTTTCCATCATGGATAAAAAGATATACAGGCTTATCAGACTTGCCGTGGACAACCAGGGCATCATAGCCCGCAAATTTAAGCTCTGCGCCCCAGTGGCCTCCAAAATTGGAATAGGTGAAATGCTCCGGATTGATTGCGGAGGATTTACCACAAACCACCCACCGGCTGCCGCCGATAGATGGATAACACGATAAAGGACCGGTGGCAAAGGTCAAACGGTTGTCTGGGTCAAGAGCTTTTACATGCGGAGGAACCTCGTCCCAGTGGATTTTGGCAGCCAGGCCACGTCCCCCCAGGAACCGGTCGGCATAAACCGCAGTCGAAGACTCCGTACTTTTCCCTGCGGATAAGTCCACCCGCAAAATTTTGCCCGTATATGGAGAGATAGCCATTTCAGCCCCCTTAGCCTTTATTGCACTTTTGTGAATAGGTTATTTTGAAGAGAGCAGTATTACGGGTTCACGCATTAATACAGATTATCATTTGGCAAAGAACTCTTCTCCTGAAATACCACTTCCCTCTATAATGCTCTTTAGCGTGCCCAACGGCAATTGTTTACCTTTGTGGTAAGGTACAATTACCTGCTTTCCCCTGTCCGGATGGTGCCACTTCTGATGGCTGCCCCGCTGTGAGATTAGCACAAATCCATGTTGTTCAAGCACCCTGTTTACCTCAGTAGCTTTAAGCCTCGGTAGCTTTCGTGGCATCAGGCTGGCACTTCCACCTCGTAAGCCTTTTCATTAGGCCCCAATTTCAATGGAACTGGCTCTAAATAGAGCGCCAGCGCCTCTTTCATGTGTTCAAGAGTTTCTTCTTCTGTATCCCCAGCGCTGCAACAACCTGGCAATTCAGGACAATAAGCGGCATAACTCTTTGTTTCAGTATCATATTCCACAATTATCCGGAATTTCATATGTTTGCCCTCCCCATAATATCCCCATCATGAGCCTGCCTTTTCCTCGCTCTTCCACATTACCCCGCCCACCGGTAATACCTCAATCGCCTCACCATCAAGTTTATTCTTCAAGGTGTCGCTTAACGTTGCAATAGGCACCCGTATCTGCGCCATGCTATCCCGGCTTCTGATAGTAACCATTTTGTCTTCCAGAGATTGGAAGTCTATGGTAACAGCAAAGGGAGTCCCGATTTCATCCTGGCGGCGGTACCTCCGTCCGATGCTCTGTGCATCATCGTACTGTACCATCCATGATTTTCTTAGCATAGAATATATATTCTTGGCCTGTTTATTCATTTCCTCGTTGTTGCGGCTGAGAGGCAATATAGCAACCTTTATCGGAGCTAGTGTTGGGTGTAGCCGGAGGATAGCCCTCTTTTCACCTTTTACCTCTTCCTCATCATAGGCATCTATTAAAAATGCCAGGGCTGAGCGGTCTGCGCCTGCCGATGGTTCGATAACATATGGAAAATAATGTTGCTTGGCCTCTTCATCGAAATAGCTCAGGTCTTTGCCGCTGTGCTTAGAATGTTGCTTAAGGTCAAAGTCGCCCCGGTTAGCGATGCCCTCCAACTCCGACCATCCCATAGGGAAGAGATATTCAACGTCGTAGCAATCCCTGGCATAATGTGCCAGTTCATCCTTACCATGCTGACGCAAACGCAGGTTCTCTTTTCTCATTCCCAGATTTAAATACCAGTTAAAACGTGCTTTTAGCCAGTCCTGAAATAATTTTTCATCTTCTCCCGGTTTGACGAAGTATTCGATCTCCATCTGCTCGAATTCGCGGGTACGGAAGATAAAGTTGCCGGGTGTAATCTCATTTCGGAACGACTTTCCTATCTGGGCTATGCCGAAAGGCAACTTGCGGCGGGTAGTGGTCAGGACATTCTGGAAATTCAGGAAGATGCCCTGGGCCGTTTCCGGGCGCAGGTAAACAACAGATGCCGCTTCTTCTACAGGGCCTGCGAAGGTCTTGAACATGAGGTTGAACTGGCGAGGCTCCGTTACCTCACCTCCGCAAGACGGGCATTTTCCGTCTTTGATAGCGTCCAATCGCCAGCGCATATGACATGCTTTGCAATCCACCAAGGGATCAGAGAAGCCCTGTACGTGCCCGCTGGCCACCCATGCCTGAGGGTTCAGGATTATGGCCGAGTCTAACCCTACCACATCATCCCTCTCCTGGATATTAGCTTGCCACCAGGCATTTTTAATATTGCGTTTTAACTCTACACCCAACGGGCCGTAGTCCCAGGCAGAGCCAAGGCCACCGTAAATTTCACTGGATGGAAAAACATAGCCCCTTCGTTTGCATAGGGAAACAATTGTATCCATGTCAACAGGTTTGGTAGATACTCTAGGCACTTAAAAGACCTCCTGAGAAATTAAGGTAACAGCTTTCCATTAGAAAGTCAAAGGTAAAAATGAAGTTCGCCATTAAAATTTGCATGTATAGGGCCTATGGGAAAACACCTTAAATCAAAGGGACGCATTCCCTTTCCATAATCAAATATTTCGTCAACTATTCTCCTTAAGGACGGCTGCGGGGTAGGTTCAATCCTGTGAAGTCCTATGTGTTTATGATGAGGAAAGTGGGGTAGAGAATGATAATGTGGTGCATTATCAAATCTTATGATATTTTGTCCGTTAACATCAACAAATTGGAACGAGTACCGCTGCCATAAAGGGAAGCCGCTAGAAATATCAATATATAAAGACACGAATAATCTGTTTCCATTAGTAAACAGTAAAGAGACCTTTAAAAGTCCATTTTCACCATCTGACTCAATAGTGGGTTCCTCAATAAACGAAGAGGATGTGGCGTTCATCAAGATAACAACCACATCCTCTAACACATCTTCAACAGATAGAGTCATGCCAGAGCTTTACGCTTAAGACCTGCTTTCGCTGCCATATCATAGTACGAAGCCCATTCCACCATTTCATGTGTATCAGGAAACTCCCCTTTATTAAACTTGACATAAAATACTGTAGAATCCATCTGATAGCGTTTCTCAAAATACTCTAAACGTTTTTCGAGGTATTCTAATGTCAGCTTAATTTTTTTTGTCATTGGTTTTCATCCACCTGCAACACCATCATAGATATAATATATACTTTCGATATATAAATATCAATGTTGTTTGATATTCAGCATTGCCCCTTGCTCATCTGGAAAACCTTGCCCTCTGTCTTGATAGCTGGAGCTATCACAATCTCCGTTTTATGCATATCCCGGATAGTAAAAGCTCCGCAGACACCCAGGGCCGTTCTTATGGCGCCTACCAGGTTCTGGCTGCCGTCGGTAACTGTAGCCGGCCCCATAAGAGTCTGCTCAAGCCTGCCAGTCACACCTACTTTGATTCTGGTACCCCTGGGCAATGCAGTATGTGAAGTAGCCATTCCCCAATGATAGCCGTGTCCAGGCGATTCCTCAGTCTGAGCAAAAATTGAGCCTAACATTACCGCATCCGCCCCTGAAGCAAACGCTTTACAAATATCG
>JACVQG010000259.1 GCA_015661045.1 Dehalococcoidia bacterium
TACATCATGCTCGGCCACTACACCCAGTTCGTTGGTCTTCCACCCGGCACACCCATGCCCCGGGACGTCTTTGTGGAGCTAATCCGAGACGGCATGGAGAAAGGGATACTGCAACACCGGGATGAATTCCTCTCCGCCGCAATGTTCATCGGGGCCTTAGAGCGGGTCATATTCTTTAAAAATCATGGGCTTATCCAGGAGGAATATAGCCAGTTTATCCCCCAGGTTGCCGAGGCATGTCTGAGAATGTTGTCAACCGAGGATATATGGGCCGCCGAATGCTGCTGAGCTTAACACCTTCATTCCTGACTCACGAATAGAACGATAGTGAATAAAGCTTATAAATCTTGACAAAGGCATCAATACGGCTATAAACTTATTTCCAGTTGCGAACCAGAGAACGGGAACTATTAACAAGCGAGGAACAGATCCCGAGTCCGTGGTAATTCTCCTATGGAGTTGATTGATGTCCATCAAGGTAGGCATACCGAGAGCTCTCCTGTATTATCAGTATTTTCCAATGTGGAAGACCTTCTTTGATACCCTGGGAGCCGAGGTAGTTATCTCTGCTCCTACTACCAAGGCAATTCTTGCAGATGGCGCATCCCGCCTGGTAGCTGAGACTTGCCTGCCGGTAAAAGTCTTCTGCGGCCATGCTGCTTCTTTAGCAAAACAATGCGACTACCTTTTTGTACCCTCGATCCGCAGCGTTGAGGCCCGGGTTTTTAATTGTTCGAAGTTTCTCGGGTTGCCCGATATGATAAAAGCAGCCGTACCGGAAAGCCCGCCAATTCTGGACACTGAGGTGGACATCAATAAGGGACCCCGAAGTTTCTGGATGGCTATCTACGGCCTAACCCGCCATTTCACGGCTAATCCCTTTCTGGCAAAAAAGGCGACACAGATGGCTATGGAAGCACACCGGGCTTTCAGAAAGATGATGTGGCGTGAGAGCCTGACGGTACCTCAAGCCTTCGATAGCCTCTATGTTAAGAACAAAATAAATACCGCACAAACTCCCCGGAATCACAGGCTTAAGGTAGCTCTGATAGGTCATAGCTACCTTATGCATGATGAGTTTATCAACCACCGTCTGTCTCATCGTCTGGAAACACTGGGGGCGCAGGTATTCATGCCAGAGATGGTATCTCCGAAGGAACTTCGAGCGGCAGTTTTGAAACTTGAAGACAAGGTCTACTGGACTCACGAGACCGAAGTAGTTGGCGCTGGCGGCTATTATATGTCAGATTTTGTGGATGGGGTTATCGGTATTGCTGCCTTCGGTTGCGGCCCCGACTCTCTCATGATGGATGTGGTAGAGCGCTACGGACGGCAGCATAAAACTAAACCCTTCATGTATCTCACAATTGACGAACATAGCGCCGAGGCCGGCATCCTAACGCGGTTGGAGGCTTTCCTCGACATGCTGGCAAGAAGGAAAAAGCAATGAAGGTATCCTTCCCCCACATGGGACATACCTGGGTTGGCATACACGCTCTCTTCAATGAGTTGAAAATAGACTATATCATGCCTCCATTCATCTCACAGCGTACCCTTTCCCTTGGTGTTCAACACTCACCCAGCGGGTTGTGCATACCTTTCAAATACACCATGGGTAACTTTATCGAGGCGTTAGATATGGGCGCCGATACTTTATTGCAGGCAGGTGGCGCTGGCATCTGCAGATTAGGGCGGTATGCATTATCTCAGGAACAGGCCCTCGGTGAGATGGGGTACAATTTCCGCATGGTGAAGTTGGGGGTTTCTGAAAAGAAACTCCAGAGCACTTTAGCCATGTTCAGAAGTGTTTCAAATAACGCCCCCTGGCTTAAAACATGGTCGGCGCTTCGATTTGGTGTATCTAAGATATCTGCCCTGGATGACCTGGAGAGGGTTGTCCATAAGATACGGCCCAGAGAAATAGAGAAAGGAACCGCAACAAGAATATTCCGCCAGGCAACCGAGCATATGGATAAAGCCAGTGATTATTCCGGGATAAAAGCAACGGAAAAGGAATTCATGGAGAAGCTCCACTCAATACCCCTTACCCCGGATGTAGACCCGTTGATTGTGGGTATCGCGGGAGAATTCTATGTAGTCTTAGAGCCGTTTTCCAACCTGGATATCGAAATCGAGCTGGGGAAACTGGGGGTGGAGGTAAGACGAAAACTGTTTGTATCGGAATGGACTAAATTCAGTTGGTACTTAAATCCATTCGGAATTAGCGAGGATGAAAAACTCCACCAGGCTGCCAGTCCGTATCTCACCCGTGATGTAGGAGGCGAGGGATGGGAAACTGTGGGTGAGAAAGTGTTGCATTCTAAAGACTATGACGGCCTGGTGCATCTACTCCCCTTTACATGTATGCCGGAGATTATCGCCCAGAATATCATGCCTTCGACCAAAGAAGAGTTACCGGTATTAAGCATCATCTGCGATGAGCAAATGGGCAAGGCCGGCTTACAGACAAGGTTGGAGGCTTTTGCCGACCTGTTGCGCCGGCGGCGCAATAAAAAAAGACAGGCATCATCCCGGCTTGTTTATCACTGAAATTAGTACACGAATCCCTCTTATTAATGAAAGCCCAATAACGTTATTATTCAATGTTTTATCCAGATATATCGATTGGGAAATAAAATGAACGATAAAATTGAATACCGAGAACGTATAAATATGACCACAGTTGACCTTACCACTTAATTTATAAGTGGATTGTATGGCATAATTGCTGTAGAATAATACTACTGATACAGAGAATGAGAAATGAAAGTCTATCTAGGAATTGATGTAGGTTCGGTAACCACTAAGCTCGCCGTCTTAGACGAAAAGGATAATCTCCTTAATAGTATTTACATACGCACCCAGGGTAAACCTATTTTGATGGTCCAGGAGGGGCTTCAATCTATTCGAAATGACTTACCCCCTGGAGCCGAGATTGCGGGAGTGGGAACCACCGGTAGCGCCCGCTATCTGGCAGGCGTGGTGGTTGGTGCGGATATAGTGAAAAACGAGATTACCACTCATGCCGTAGCGGCGCTCCATTATGTTCCGGATGTTCAGACTATTATCGAAATTGGCGGCCAGGATAGTAAAATCATCCTTGTCCGGGATAGCATCGTTACGGATTTCGGTATGAACACCGTATGCGCTGCCGGTACCGGTAGTTTTTTGGACCACCAGGCGCTCCGCCTGAATATTACAGTGGAGGAGTTTGGCCCGCGGGCGTTGCTGAGCAAAATGCCGGTAGGTATCGCTGGCCGTTG
>JACVQG010000260.1 GCA_015661045.1 Dehalococcoidia bacterium
GGCTAACTTATCCAGGATGTCGTCCGCCTCTTTCCAGTCAAAACCGACACGGGCTACCCGCTCCTGAATCTCCTGGCTGTAGGCCAGGGCGGGCATGTTGCGGGGTACGCTGGCCAGGATAGAGGCATCAGCGGCTCGTTCATTCTTCTTAAGGTGCTCCCAGCGGTCTAAAACCTCTTGAGAAGTATGTAATTTATCATCGCCGAAGACATGCGGGTGGCGGCGGATGAGTTTGGCGCTGATTCCCCGCAGGACATCCTCCATCTCGAACTCCCCGGCCTCGGAGGCAATCCGGGAATGGAGCACAATCTGCAAAAGCAAGTCGCCCAGCTCCCCGGAAAGTTTTTTGGGGTCGGCCTCGTCAAGGGCCTCCAGAACCTCATAACATTCCTGAAGGAGGCTCTCTCTGAGGCTGGAGTGGGTCTGCTGACGGTCCCAGGGGCAGCCACCATCGGGGCTGCGCAGACGGGCAATAATGTCCCGCAGTGTAGAGAATTCGCCCAGGGATTCGGGCGTGGGGGTTGAAAAAGCAGGTTCAGCCATATTTAAACCGGCGCCAGTCCGGGGATGTGCTCCAGGGGGCGCACCAACTTCATTGAAAGCGCCTTCGGCTGGCACTTAAGGACGCACAGGCCGCAGCCCCAGCACTTCTCGGGGTCAATCACCGCCTTGGGTTTTGTTGAACCCGGAACCTGCTTGATTTCTATGGCGTGGAAAAGGCACCGGTCTACGCAGATGGGGCAATCGCCAGTGCACTTAGCTGGGTCAACTACGGTTTGGAACCGGCTTTTTGCCAGGCGCTTCCCCACCGATACGCCATGCTGAGTCAATGGCGCCCAAACAACGCAGCAATCATCGCAGCAGTTACACATAAAACGGTTATGCATATAATTGGAGTTTATCCACGTATGCACCTGCCCCTCGTCCTCTGCTTTATCGGTCAGACGCAACGCCTCCTCTACGGTGATGTGGCGGGCAATCCCCTGAGGTATGAAAATGTCAGCCATCACATCGAACATAAAACAGGTATCCAGAGCGCCATGACACTTCTGTACCACGACCCGGCAGGGGCAATCAACGATAGCGATAACTTTGGCAGCTTTGATAAGTTCCCGTACATCCTCGCAGGCGTGCAGCATAGAAGTATCTTTGATTGCTTTATAAGCGGGGACAACCCTTTCTTCGGGCATGGGTTTGGCCGCGAAAGTTTCAGCTAATTTGGGATACCAGTCTTTGTAGAATTCCCGCCACAATTCAATGACTTTTTTACCCTGAGGGGTATCTGGATTATAGGCACAAACGGTATAGAAAAGCATATCCGGGACAGCCCATGATTTGTAGATGGGCGGCTGGGAATTTTCTTTGGGATAGATCATCGCCCTGCGCAGAAGATCATCCAGCGCCGTGGTTGTTTCCTGAGAGGATAGGCCAAGCCGTCTGGAGAGTTCTTCGGCGCTAGCCGGCAGCTCCGCTACGATACGGGCCTGAAGTGGGTTCATCAGGAACTCCAGGAGGCGGTGGTAGCTCGCAGAATCGGGGTATTTATGTCGGGTAGCTATTATAGAATAAGCATCTTCCATTATGAACATCGCTCCGATAATAGAGATATTGATTTGTGATATTGATGGTTAAAATCCCTCTCAATCTCCCTTTACGAAAGGGAGAGGTTTTAAGTCTCCCCCTTTGGAAAAGGGGGCGTAGGGGGATTTTTGCTTAATAATTCTACATGCTCCTAATTGTAGCTGGCCTCGAAAATCATCACTCTTTAACTCTCTCACTTCCTGAGAGAAAGTTCATATTTGGCAATTTCATACTTCTTAGCGTCCCGGCCATGAGGAAGAGGCAATATATCTAAGCCGGCACAGCTCCTGGTATATGCTGGGGAGGTCTGACCAGTTTCATAGACAGGGCATTCGGTTCACATTTTATCACGCAGAGGCCGCAACCCCAGCATTTCTCCGGGTCGACCTGTGCTTTCATCTTTTTGGAACCGGGGACTTTCACAATCTCGATGGCATCGAACATACAGCGGTCAACGCACACCTGGCATCCATCGCACTTAGATTGGTCGTTAATGGCCTCAAAGCGGCTCTTAGCCGCCCGTTTTTCATGGGGGATATTATTTTGCTTTAATGGCACCCAGGCGATGCAGCAGTCGTCGCAGCAGTTGCACATAAAGCGGGGAGCGCCAGTGGCCACATTGGGCCATATATGGACTTCACCCCCGTCCTCCACCTCGTCCATGACTTTTATAGCTTCAGTGTACGATATCTTTTTTCCAGAGCCCCGCATGATGGCATATTCTCCACCCCGGCCCAACTGGAGGCAGACATCCATAGGTTTGTTGCATTGCTGGGCGTGGCGGCGGCAAGGGCAGGGGACAACGCTGATAGGGTCAGCCAGCCTGATAAGTTCGCGGACATCGTCGTAGGGCTGGATGCCGGGTATTTTTTCGATGGCTTTGTAGGCGGGGACTATCCTTTCCAGAGGTATCTCACGGGTGGCATAGGTCTTGGCAACTTCCGGATACCACTCTTTGTTGCAGAACTCATCCCACAGGGCGAAATACTTAGCCTCTGTGGCCTTATCAAACCGGGTCATGGTCTGGGTGGCATCGTGAAGCTGTTCAGTGCTGCGGCAGAAGCGGTAGCCCTCCCGCGTCTGGAAGTTCCTGGGGATAATGACACCTCTCAGGAATAGCTCCTCCAGGTCTTTGTTGACCTGGGCCAGCGGTGTTTTAGTCTTCTGCGATAGCTCCTCGGGCGTGGCTGGTAGCTGCACTACCAGTTGGGCCTGGGCCGGGGTCATAAGCATCTGAAGAATCTGGCGGTATCGCTTTGATTCACCGAGGTTGTGGCGGGCAGCCAGGTTTGTATAGGCATCCTGCTCGATAGACATATATAGATCCCCCTTTGTAGTGCTATTACTAAATACGCCTTATTATAATGGGCGGTCATATTCTTGACAAGTCAAAGCAGGCTAGGCTATTATGCCTGTGGTTTGAATAACCTCTCCCCCGTCCCCTCTCCGTCAACGGAGAGGGGTGCAGGGGTGAGGTTAGTTTCATTCTTGAAAGAGGCATATTTGAAGATTATTAAAACAGCCGCATTTATTATTTTCGTTATAGCCTTGCCCCTGTTGCTGTTTACCTCAGCCGTCCGTATTGTGGTTAACGACCTGCGTTTATATCACTACGGCTTTGTGAAATACGAGATAACTCAAGCCACAGGTGGTATTGAGTTATCGGAA
>JACVQG010000026.1 GCA_015661045.1 Dehalococcoidia bacterium
CCGAATAGGCAGTGTATTCGCTGCATAGAGTATTTCTTCAGGTACATAGATACAAAAATAACCAGCAACTTTGCCACTGTGTTTGGTTTTCCATTCCTGCGCATATTGATGGCGATTGGCGAAAATGTCCTTGAAATTTTCCATTACTCTCATAGAAGTCCCCTCTCAAATTTGTATCGCAGACGATGGAATATTAATGATGTCAGTGATTTTAACATTAGTCTGTTATATTGTCAAAAATAAATAATTGAATCCTGATTGGCCAAATATAGCTGGGTGGTTACTAACTTAACATAGTTGACTTTGCTCATGCTGGAATCTCGCGCTTGGCTCCGATAAGGCGAGCCACCAGGGCCAGGGTCATCAGGATGGCAGCCATAATAAGACCAATGACATTGGCACGCTCGTATTCACCGGCAAACCAATGTTCATACATCATAGTAGAGAGTACTCGAGATTGAGGTGTATACAGAAAGACCACCGTTACGAGGTCTCTCACCGATAGCAGGAAAACAATAATCCATGCAGAAACAAAGGCGGGGCTAAGTAAGGGAGCAATTATTTTGCGAAAAGTTCTGGTCCAAGAAGCCCCCAACATCCGAGATGATTCCTCTAGCTCGTTGCCTAATTGCACCATCGCCCCATTCATAACTCTTACTCCCAACGGTGTACTGCGTATTAAAAAGGCCAGCATCAATAACCACAGGGTTCCACGAAGAACTGAAAATAAGGGTATTCCTCCTACAAAGGCCCACAACAGACCAAGCGCCAGGACCAAACCTGGCACTCCCCAGGGTAACCATGAGATAAGGTCTAATGCGTTTCTACCAATAAATTTGGTCTTGGTAATAATATAACTCACTATGGAGTAGAAAATCATGCCTATAGTGGCTGTGCCAATGCCCAGCAATAAAGTATTACGCAGAGATGGGATAAACCGAGGGTCACTCAAGGTGCGTACCCAGTGATTGGTAGTAAAGGGATCAGGCACAAATATGCCCCAAAGCTTCATCAGGCTGCCCATTGCAAGCGTGAGCAGAGGCATCACGGTGCCTATAATAAAATAAAGAAGTACTATAGATAGGGTTAAATATTTCCACTTACCGAGGTGGATAGGCCGGGTTGCGAAGCCACGGCCGGTTATGGTTACATATTGCCGGCCGCCTAATAGCCTCCATTGCAAAAATATAAGTCCAAAGACTATTGCCAGGAAGACAGTAGATAGGGCCATAGCCTGGGGGAAATCTCCCGGAGTTATACCTAATAGCCACCATACACGGGTAGTGTACACATAGATTCCCTTGCCATAACCTAAAAATAACTCCGGTTCAAAAGACTCCATGAGACCCACGAAGCCCAGCATGGCAGCTCCTAAAATGGCCGGCGCTAAAAGTGGCAACGTTATACGAAAAAAGGTCATCTGGTTGCTGGCTCCGGACATCCGGGATGATTCCTCCAACGAAGCATCTACACCCCGGAAAGCGGGAGTAATTAGCATGAAAAGAATTGTGGACCAAGGGAATATAGATACCCAGATGATTCCCCCATGCGAGTAAATATCAAAAATGGATTTATGCCAGGGTGAGATAGCTATTATTGCTTTATTTAGAAGTCCATTATCAGGTGCGGCTAAGAGAGCCCAAGCAACTACACGGGGCAGCAGTGGAAGGAAAATCTGTAGCCATATCATTACTTCCAGGCCCTTACGAAAAGGGGTATCTGTTCGAGCTATGACCCAGGCGAGAAAAAGGGCCAGAATAAGGGAAATGAGCAACCTGACAGAACTTAGCCAAAATGTCGTCCACAAAGTCACGTAGGTATCTACCGAGGTGTAGGCCCTGACATAGCCCTGAAGACTAAAAGGGCTGGGTGTGCCCGGAGGTCCTCCCTTGAAGCTGCCGAATGCCAGCATGAACAGTGGGTATATAACAAAAAAGGCAACAGCTAACAGCACAAGCCACATGGCTATAGTAGAGCGATTAGGCTTCACGAAATCCGAACCTTTTTATATATTTGACCGATATTAAACCTATTATGCTTGTTTGTCAATAGAAAATATTACGGTCAATAGCGGACGGTCACTGTGATACTATATTGTTTTTCGTTAAGGTGTCACTTCTTGTTTAGTGCCCAGCCATCGGGCAACAAGCGCTGAAGCCATCAAGATAACGGTCAGGATAAGTCCTACTACGGTAGCCCTTTCATATTCGCCAGCAAGCCAATGCTCAAAGAGAATAATGCTGAGTAAACGGGATTGGGGACTGTAAAGGAAAACTACTGTCACAAGGTCCCGTGCTGTTAACATGAATAATATTATCCAGGTAGAAATAGCGGCAGGGGAAATCAAAGGAAGCATAATTTTTCTAAAGGTGTATGTCCATGAAGCTCCCAGTACTCGAGAGGACTCCTCAAGCTCATTGCCTAATTGATACATAGCTCCATTCATTACCCGTACCCCCAAGGGGAAACCCTTGACGATGAAGATGAGAATGAGCAGCCAGATTGTGCCGAACAGAAAGCTAAGGAAAGGCAAGCCTCCTTGAAAAGCCCAGAGAAATCCCAGAGCCAACACCAGACTGGGGACTCCCCAGGGGAGCCACGTAATAAAATCCAGGGGCTTTCTGACCAGAAATTTTGTCTTAATTATAATATAGCTGATCAGACCGTAGATAATTATACCTATAGTAGCTGCACCTACACCGACCAGCATGGTATTACGAAGGGAAAGGGCAAATCGGGGGTCAGAAAAAGTGCGCACCCAGTGCTTTATTGTATAGGGTTCGGCTACGAAAATACCCCATACCCTCATAAAACTGCCTAAAGCAAGCACACCTAAAGGAAGCACTACTGCCAGAATAAAATAGAGCAAAACAGAAGCCAGCGTTACATAGCGCCAACGGCCAAGTCGGGTAGGCCGCGTAGTAAAGCCTCTTCCTGTGACAGTAGTATATTGGCGTTGTCCCAGAAGCCTCCACTGAATGAAAATAATAAAGCCGACAAGTAACAGAAAAATAGTGGACAATGCCATGGCCTGGGGATGGTCGGCGGGTGTAATGCCCATTAACCACCAGATACGGGTGGTATAAACATATATTCCCTGTCCATAGCCCAGGAAAAGTTCAGTCTCGAAGGACTCGAGGAGACGAATGAACCCCAGGAGAAAGGCACCCAGTAAAGCAGGTTTGAGGACTGGTATAGTGATGCGTCGCAGTGTTGCAAAACTGCTTGCGCCTGACATCCGGGAGGACTCTTCCAAGGCTGCGTCCATACCCCTGAAGGCAGGGGTTATGAGAATAAAAAGCATAGCAACCCAGGAGATGGTGGAAACCCATATGATGCCCCCATAGGAGAAGATGTTAAATACCGGCTCTTCCAGATGGAATAAACGAGATAGCCCCTCATTGATAAAGCCTTTTGGTCCTGCCAGCAGTATCCAGGCTACGGTGAGAGGCAGGCTGGGCAAGAAGAACTTGAGCCAGATGAGGACTTCTAGCCCCTTGCGCCATGGGGTATCGGTCCGAGTAACCACCCAGGCAAGATAAATAGCCAGTGACATAGCCAACACTGCTCTTACCGCCGAGAGCCAGATGGTGGTCAGCAGGATACGGTAAGTTTCCGGGGAGAAGTAAGCCTTCTCATAGCCTTTGAGGGAGAAACCTGCTCCTGCTCCGGGAGGTCCACCCATGAAACTTCCGAAGAGGAGCATGAAGATAGGGTAGATGACCAAAAAGGCCACTACCAAGGTTAACCCCATTACTATCATAGAAGATAACTTCATGGTCTACCCCTCTAGCCAAGCTGTTACCAGACAAAATCAGGAATTCTCTATTGCATAACGAGGAACATTGTTAGGCTATTTATCTGTATCAGGGAAACCAATAACACCCTCTTCATGAAGAATAGCTATTTCCTCAGGGTCGTGTCCCATCTCCAAAAGGATCTGCCGTGTATGTTCCCCTAAGAGGGGTGGAGGGCGGTTCGGCTTTATAGGACCAATTCCCATGAAGTTTATGGGCATTCCCAACATTTTCAGACGTCCCTCGTTGGGATGGTCTAGCTCTACGACCAAATCATTCTCTTTGAACTGAGGGTGCTGTACGAGCTCTGCGTAATCCAGGCAGGGGTCGCAGCGCAATTTATGTTCACTGAAGAGTTTTGCCCATTCCGCTCTTGTCTTCTTCCGAAAAGCCTCATCAAGGATAGGGTATATCTCGAATTTACGTTCTACCCTCTTCTGAGCTGTATCATATCTGGAATCGGCTAAAAGGTACTCAATCCCCAAGAT
This sequence comes from Dehalococcoidia bacterium, assembly GCA_015661045.1. GTDB lineage: Bacteria > Chloroflexota > Dehalococcoidia > JACVQG01 > JACVQG01 > JACVQG01. The sequence goes on from JACVQG010000026.1 coordinate 4,286, forward strand.
TTGGCAGAAGGTGACCCATTCATCATCATCCTGGCCAAAAATAGTGACCACATCGCCATCTTTGGCAGGATATGTTCCGTAGGGAAACATACCCTGGGCATTACCACGGCCGCCCTTCTTTAATAAGACACCATCATTCAAGTAAGTGCAGATGGCAGTATCTTGGATATAGACTCCGCTATTTGTCAGGTTGTTGGTTATCTCCTGTCCTAACCCTGTCCGCTCCCGCATGAGCAAAGCAGTAACAATGCCAAAAGCATTCAAGGCAGCGCCAGTATAATCCACCACCAGGTGCCCTGCCAGATAAGGTGGACCCTCAGGGCTACCCTGTGAGGCTACCATACCTGTGAACCCTTGTGCCCAGGGGTCGCCTCCACGGCGGTGGGCGAGAGGGCCGGTTTCCCCATACATTGAGAAGGATGCATAGATAACCCTAGGATTTATTTTTCGTACAGCAACATAGTCCAGACCCAGGCGCGCCATAACGCCCGGACGGAAATTCTGTACTATCACATCCACCTTGCCGGCTATCTCGAGTGCGATATCTTTGCCCCTGGGGTCGTTCAGATTTAAGCATATGTCCCTTTTGCTCCGGTTGGAAGTCAAGAAAGACATGCTTTCGCCCTTCCGTTTGGAGGTTAGCCTGCTGAATTCACCTTCCAAAGGCTCGACTTTAATAACATCGGCCCCCAGGTCTCCCAAAAGACGTGTACATACCGGTCCAAAAGCTACCTGGCTGAAGTCCAGGATTTTAAATCCTTCCAGTGGTAAGTTAGCCATCTGACCTCCATCTTATTGTTGTAATCTCTCTTATAACCCCGATAGGCCGTCTATAGCAATGGTTTCCCATCACCTGTTTGTTTTTCACCCTGTCGAATAATCGTCTGCGTTAGCTCCTCGTCATATCCCAGAATGTCTTGCAATACGTTTGCGGTATATTGTCCGAGGGTGGATGGTGAATTATAGTTTAGCGTGCTGGCAGAGAAATTTAGAGGGTTACGGACTGTTTGAAATTCTCCACCTAAAGCATGTGCAATTGTTATGATCATTTTATTATGATTTACTTGCGGATCAGCTACTACTTTATCAATCGTATTTATAGGCGCAGCGGTGATATCCTCGACGTCAAACAGCGCCAGCCAGTCTTCGGTGTTCTCTTTCTTTAGCAGGCTGTTCAAAATCTCATCCAGTTCTTCCCGATGCTCCACCCGGCCTTCCCTAGTGGAAAACCTGCTATCATCCATGAGCCAGTCGGCTCCCAGCACATGGGCAATGCGGGGCCAGCAGCTTCCTAATACTATGTATCCGTCTTTGGTGTGAAAGCATCCCATGGGCGCAATATTAACGTGCCTTGACCCTAAATTCTGAAGCACTCCACCACCCATCAAGTAATACTGGATAGCCAGGGAAGCCAGGCTAACAGCGCTATCCAACAGGGATAATTCAAGTTTTTGCCCCTGGTTGGTTTCCTTTCGCTTGAATAGTGCCGCTAGAATGGCGATAGTGGCATATAAACCGGTAGCGGAATCAATCAGAGCAGGTTGCGCTTTGGGTGGCATCCGGCCTGGCTCGGCCATAAGGCTCATGAGACCCGTCATGGCTGAGATATTAGCGTCTATGCCTTTTTTCTGGGAATAGGGACCGGAAGGACCATATCCAGTCATACTGCAATATATCAGGGCTGGATTTAGCTTTGCCAGCGCTTCGTAACCCACGGATAACCTTTCCAAAACACCCGCTCTAAAATTAGCGATAAAAACATCCGAAACCTTTACAAGGTCGTAAATAACCTTTTTCCCTTCGGCAGTAGTGAGGTTCAGAACGACGGATTTCTTATTACGGTTGAGAGTCAGGTATTCAAAGCTCTCGCCACGGTAGCGGGGACCATAAGCCTGTCTGAGTATTGTTCCCCCGGGCGGTTCAATTTGAATAACCTCTGCTCCCAGGTCGCCTAAGATCATCGTAGCTGTAGGCCCAGCTACGCCCCTTGTCAGATCAATAACACGAACACCATCGAGTAAATTGCTCATTACAACCTTTCCTTATGACATTATTAGATAGTAACAGTTTAAAGATAGGGCGCTCTCACAGGGTTAATCAAATACAAAATAGTTATTTCCCCGCTTCTCCCTTCCAGAGCTTGGTTAGATAGCCGGCATTATAGAGTGTGTTACTCTCATCCAGGTCCTTAAGGTCCAGATTTATGGCCGTGCTTGGGTCTACACGAGCCGCATTGGGCAGAAAATCAGGCACATCACTCCGGTATGTTATCTGGGATGCTGACTGTGCAAACACTTTCATGCCTTCAGCCGATAGAAACCAGTTAAGGAAAAGCCTGGCCGCATTGGGGTGTGGAGCGTTAGATAACATAGCCAAAGCTACTGCAGGGTTACTGCCCCAACCTTCCTTTAGGCTAATGGCTCGTATAGGGGCGCCCTCAGCAAGCAACGAGGCGCTGCCAGCGGTACTTACAGAAATGTTAATTGGCCCTTCGCCTCTTACCAGTACCAGCGCCTGGTCTCTAGCGCTTCCAGGGACAAATTTGCTGATCTGTCCGCCAAGCTGGCGAAAATAATCCTCGTTAAGCCTTTTGGATTTTCTGACCAGGCCGTAATAAATATAGGTAGTGCCGACATATACACCGGGATCACCCACCATAACCTTTCCTTTCCAACGGGGTTGTAGCAGGTCGAGCCATGACTGTGGCTCTTCGCCAGGCTTAACCATAGTAGTGTTTATGTACGGAGTGCTTACGGTGGGAGAATAGTTCAAGGTGTAGCCTTCCGGATCCATGTCAAGGGGATGGGTGTACCAGCCTGCTTTATCCCGGAGGGCAGGCAAGTCCTTGATGCTCAGCGAGAGTTTATCATCTTTTAGGGACAATATTCTAGCCGGGGACATATCTGCAACATCGGTCGTGAATTGCTTGGCGCGATATTCGGACCTTATCCTTTCCAGCATAACGGGGGAAGTGCCGGCGACAATTTCTGCCTTTACCCCATATTTGTCCCGGAATGCCCTGGACACAGCTAATCCCACATCCCCAGCAAAGGAAAAGGAATAGATAAGCACCTGCCCTTCTCTTTTGGCTTCTTGAATCACCTTGGCCCAAGCCTCATCATCGGGAGCGGTTTGTGGTGCAACCACCACCCCTCTAGTCGAGGTTAATGAAGTAGTGGGCTTGTAGGATTCTGTGGCGGATGGGGTTGGCGCTGATGCACAAGAAGGTATGAAAACAACAAGCGCCAGCAGTACCAAAGTCCACAATTTAAACATTGTGACACCTCCAAAGCGCAGTTAGATAGACAATGTTATAGAGTATGATTTTCATTGATAAGTCTTTTATATTCCCTGACTAGCACACGATAGAATAATCGAGACAGGTGACCACAATCGTCCTTGCCTTTAAGCGCCGATAGAGCTACATCTTGTTACTTGCCCGATTCCCCTTTCCACAGCTTGCTCATAAACCCTTCGCTGTACATTTTTTCGACCTTCAGCTCATCCGGACCGCTTATTAATACCAGATCATTTAGGTCATACTTGATTGCAGCAGGCAGAAAGTTCGGCACATCTTTCCTGTTGCTGACGTCCGAGCGTGTCTTAGCCCAAGCTGTCTGACCCTCCACAGACAAGAACCAGTTGATGAATACCTTAGAGGCATTAGGGTGTGGGGACTTGGACAATTGAGCCCATCCGTTAGACAGGGAAGCCATTCCACCTTCTTTCAAACGGAGAGCCTTCAACGGCGCCCCTTCAGAAACCATGGCGGCTCCCCCCGCCTTCGAAGCAGATATATTAATGTGCCCTTCCCCCCGGGCCGAAGCTGCAACAACATCTACGGTCCCGCCGGCTACAAATTTCTTTATTTGCCCCCCAAGTTTACGAAAATAGTCATCGGTTAGTCTGCCCGATTTGGTGACCATGGCATAGTAAAGTTGCGTGGTTCCCACATAGACGCCAGGGTCGCCAGCTATGATTTTGCCCTTCCAGGTGGGGTCCAGAAAGTCCTGCCACGATGTAGGTTCCTGGTCTGGCTTCACTAAAGTGGTATTAATCCAGGGTCCGGTGTTGGTTGTAGTGTAGGCCAATAAATGGCCCTCCGGTTCCATGTCCAGGGGGAAAATGCTCCAGGCCTGACGGTCACGGAGGACAGGGAGGTTTTTGTTGCTGGCTGTCATACCGTCCGTTTGGAGCGGAACAAGTCGCGGGAAGGACAGATTGGCGAAATCCCCTATGTATTGCCCCGCTCGATACTCACTCTTGATCCTCTCCAGCATGACCGGGGATGTACCACCAATTAACTCTAGCTTTATTCCATACTTCTGTTTAAAGGCCTCGGCAATAACCATTCCTGCATCACCAATTAAGCCAACATTGTAAAGTACCACCACACCTTCCTTCTTGGCCGCGTCCACCACCTTAGCCCAGGCTTCATCATCAGGGGTGGTTTGTGGTGCAACCGCCACTTCTTTAGGCGAGGTTAATGGAGCTGAGGTCCTGGGAGATTCTGTAGAGGATGGATTTGTAGCTGAAGCACAAGAAGATACGAAAACAACAAGCGCCAGTAGTACCAAGGTCCACGATTTACACATTGTGACGCCTCCTTAGCTTAGTTGGATAGATAACGTTATAGAGTATTATTTTCATTGATAAGTCTTTTCAATTCCCTGGCTATCACACGATAGAATAATCGAGCCAGGTGATTCCAATCATCTTTGCATCTGAGTGATTATAGAGCTACATCTTGTTACTTGCCCGATTCACCTTTCCATAGCTTGGTCATGAACCCTCCACTGTACAGTTTTTCGACCTCGACCTCATCCGTATCGCTAATTAATACCAGGTCAGACAGATCATACTTAATCGCAGCAGGCAGAAAGTTCGGAACATCTTTCCTATTGCTTACCTCCGAGCCTGTCTTAGCCCACACCATCTGGCCCTCCGCCGATAAAAACCAGTTGAGAAATACCTTAGAGGCGTTAGGGTGTGGGGCCTTAGACAATTCAACCCATCCATTAGACAGGGAAGCCATCCCACCTTCCTTCAAACGGAGGGCCATCATAGGAGCCCCCTCAGCAACCATAGCAGACCCTCCCGACTTTGAACCTGTTAGGCTAATGTGCCCCTCACCCCGGGCCAAAGCTGCAACATTGTCCACGGCCCCGCCGGGTACAAATTTCTTTATTTGTCCCCCCAGTTTACGGAAATAGTCATCGGTTAGTCTGCCTGATTTGGTCACCAGGGCATAGTAAAGTTGCGTTGTTCCCACATAGACCCCAGGGTCGCCAGCTATGATTTTGCCTTTCCAGTTGGGATCCAGTAAGTCCTGCCACGACTTTGGTTCCTGGCCTGGCTTCACTAAAGTGGTATTAACCCAGGGACCGGTGTTAGTTGTAGTGTAGGCTAACAAATGGCCCTCTGGATGCACGTCCAGGGGATAAATGCTCCAACCCTGACGGTCGCGGAGAACAGGGAGGTTCTTGTTGCTTACCGTCATTCCGTCC
>JACVQG010000261.1 GCA_015661045.1 Dehalococcoidia bacterium
AACAAATGGCCCTCTGGATGCACGTCCAGGGGATAAATGCTCCAACCCTGACGGTCGCGGAGAACAGGGAGGTTCTTGTTGCTTACCGTCATTCCGTCCGCCTGGAGCGGAACAAGTCGCGGGAAGGATAGATTGGCCAGATCAGATATGTATTGCCGGGAACGATACTCACTCTTTATCCTTTCCAGCATGACCGGGGAGGTACCACCGACTATTTCCGCCTTTATTCCATACTTCTCTCTAAACGCTTTGGCAACGGCCACTCCTGCATCACCCACTAAGGCAAAGGTGTAAAGTGTCACCACACCTTCCTTCTTGGCCGCATCCACCACCTTGGCCCAGGCCTCATCATCAGGAGAGATACGTGGCGCAGTTTTCACATCATTAGGTGGCATTACCGTCGCGCTGGGTTTGGGAGTTTCCGTAGGAGGTGTGGTTGCAACCGATGAACACGAAGAGATGGAAACAACAAGTAATAGCAATGCCAAAGTCCACAATTTATACATTAAAACACCTCCCTATATATGTATTACTCAGTGTTAATGGCGCGAGACCGTTACCGTTGAACTACCTGGTTCCTTTATCTCCAAATCTTTCCTTTCCAAAGTTTTGTCATACTGCCAGCGTTATGAGGAGAGATTATTCACCCCTTCTATTCTTCAGCATCTTCATTTTCCACTCCGGCGCTAACCAGTTTTTTGAGGCCCAGGCTATCGAAAAAGGCCTCCATACGGTCCACAGTTTGGGCTTCGGAGAACTCTCTGGGGTCAGCCTGGCTATGTTCAAAGGTGCCAACGAGAAAGCCAGCCTCCTGAAGAGCCATTTTTCTTTCCATAATGGATACCTGATAGCCATGGCAGCCACGGTCAAGGGCAATAACGCCAGCTTGACATTTCCAATCCTTGGCCCTCTTCACTACTTCGATGTGACGACTGGGAGGGAAATACCATGTGCCACTGCGTCCCCGGTCGAAATAGAGCGCCATTTCAGCCCTGACAGCCTCTTCTCTGTTGCGGATGGGTATGCCTCTTTCTTCTAGCGTCTCACCTATCTGGTAAGTGCCATCAGATTGAATCTTCCAGAGCCCGTGGCCCAGATTATTTTCGTTGATGATATAAATGGCGCCATATTCTTGAGGTTGTTTTAATATCTGGATGTAGTAGTAAGGTGGGAAACCCTCGAAAAATAGGCGCATCGTTTCCATTCCCCTGGCTGATATCTGGTTGTTAACTCTATATTTTGTCTCATCATAAAGCATCTTCAGGTAGTCCACTACTTCGGGGCGCTCCCGCATGGAAATCAAAGGCATGCGTAACGACCAGGTCATTCTAAGATCGTAGGGGGCTGGTATGTTTTGGTTCATTATTTGAATAGAGGCCCACAAACGCGCGGATTTCCACTCATTCTTTACGCCCTCGATGAGTTTTTCGTCATCGTATTTCTTCCCTGTAATCTTCTCCATCCATTCAATAGCTTCCAATAGCTGCGCAGTTCCATACTCTAAAGTCTCCGGGCTTGATTTGTGTGGCATATCGATAGCTAAATAGGGAATGCCTAAATACTCCGAGTATAGCTGTCCTGTTTGAGCCATGGTGTGGCAATTGAGCGTCTGGATGACAAAGGCAGGCTTGATTGTGTAACCCTGTGGCGCTCGTGTGGCCATGCCCATATAAAGTTGTCCTATATAAGCCTTCATAACGGAGCACATATCACGGGTATGCCCTCTGGCCTCTGTAGCCTCCAGGACTTTAATAGTTTGCTGAGAATCCCGTATCATGCGGGTGAAATATGGGCCATAGGATGGATAGGCATAGTCACCCAGGCCAGCCAGAAATCCCTGGATGCCTTCAGGCATACCTATGAAAACCGTCCCCCCTCTTGCCGCTACCTCCCAGGTATGCTTAAAGTGCCAGCGGCGTAGCTCTTTCATTTTAGCCCAGCATTCTACAGGCTTGGTCTCGTACTTAGTATTGTTTAGAACAATCTCCCTTTGCATGGTTTTCTCCTTAGGCTTTACTCGATTTACAATACGACTTTGGCGTCAATCAGGTCTAAAAAGGCCTCCACACGAGTCCGGAATTGGCCAGCTGGGGTAGTCAGGTCTACTTCTAAAATAAGGAACGGAATTCCCATTTTGTCCAATTGGTCTTTTATCTTGGGGAGATCGTAGGCGTGGGGTTCACAGAATTTCTCCAGCAGATAGATGACCCCATCAACCCGGTAGTCCTCAATTTGCTGATAAATTTGGGGAAGTCGATTTCTCTCTACAATATCCTTCTGAGGACAGTGGGGCCGATTGAGATAGCGGGTGGCGATAGCTTGCATCAAATCTCCATCCGTCGAAATTGAACCACCGGCAAAATAGCGCCTGCCCATGCACAAATCATCGGTCACGGCTACAGCCCCAAAAGATTCAATGAATTTTACCAGACCTACATCGTCGTTCTCGCTACCCAGGAGCATAAGCCTGGCCCGGGGCGCTGGTGGGTTCCGTGTATTTAATTCCAGAATGACATCCTGCAATAGCTTTGTATATTCTCCCTTGTCCATCGCCATGCCCGCCAGGATTATCTCCATGGCTTCGCTGCCCATTAAAGGGGGTTTGGCTGCCTTCCTGAGTTCATAGATTTGCGACAGTAACTGGCGGTTAAGATTGAATAGCTGTATGGATTGCGATAGCTTTTCTTCATTCAAACTCTTACCTGTCCAATCCTCCAGAGAGCGGGCGAACTTGGAAAACTCTTTTTGTAGAAAACCCAGAGCGTAATTATTTCTTGTATTTTCTGGTATCCATAAATCGTAAGTATAGCTTAGATTGCCATGCCTGGACCAGGAGTTGTAGACCTGATAGACATGCGGGCAGCTCACTGCGTAAACAATCCCATCAACATATGAGTATTTACCTTTTAACACCTCAGCCATACTGCTGCGGCAATGGGCACACCACCACCCGGTAATGTAGGGCTCGGTTACATCCTCCGGCTCCCGGCTGCCCCTGATGCGTACTGAGAGGATACCCATAGCATGCAAGATTTCTTCTGGAACATATATGCAGAATACTCCAGCTACCTTGCCCCCATTTATTTGCTTCCAAGCTTGAGCGTACTCATGACGGTGGTTAACACTTTCCCTCAGTGTCGCTAAAGCGCTCTCCATATAACCTCCTTCAGAAACCAATATATCCAGGCCAGTAGTTCTCGTTTCCCCGGACGAAGCATTGAAACCAACTCTAGTTTTTTAT
>JACVQG010000027.1 GCA_015661045.1 Dehalococcoidia bacterium
ACGTTCCCCCGAAAATAAAATCCCCCGCCTTCGGCACCCCCTTTTCCAAAGGGGGAGACCTAAAACCTCTCCCTTTAAGAAAGGGAGATTGAGAGGGATTTCCTACGAAAATTAAACTTCCTTATTTTCATCATTCATAGTATCCCGATTCATCGGGGCATGAGGGGTTCCCCTTCAAAATCAAAGGTTTTAGATTAGCCCCCCTGGGGTATTATGGTATAGTGTGATTATGATAGTCTAAGCAGGCAAGTCCCGTTCTTTCTTAACAAGGAAGGATGACTCTATGCAATACCTTTTAGGACCCCAGGGAAGCGCTTTATTCTTGCTCATAGCCGAAATATTTGTCCTTGTTGGCCTTTTTTACGGCTTTTATCTCATACGCTATCGGCGAAATCTCAAGGGGCATAAGCAGAACCAGACCATCCTTGTATTCGTAAACATGTTACTCATCCTCCTGGTGATGGTCATTGGGTTCTACCGTTATGTTATCCTCGGCGCGGCAGCCAGCCCGGCTTTATCCAGACTCATGATAGCTCACGCTACCTTAGGAACGGTAACGGAGTTGATGGGAATCTACATCCTTCTCCGCATGACTAATCGCTTACCAGGGTGGTTAGAGATACCTAACTACAAAGTAATAATGCGAGTAACGTTGGCGCTCTGGACTATAGTAGCCTTAGATGGCTTTGTTATTTACTACAGTCAGTACATAGCTAATGGTAATCGTGGTGGGGTTGGGCAACCCCAAATACCAACTGCCATAGAGTCTGGTGTCCCTGGCCTCGTGGTCTGGTCTGATGAAAATGGATTTAACGACCGGGTTACTTTGCTGGTAACCAATTTGCCACTCCCGGCGCCGGGTACCGTTTACCAGGGTTGGCTCGTGTCCCGGTCATCAGCCGTTTTCGAGTCCCTGGGTGTAATGGAGGTTGATAATGATAGAACCAGCCTTCTGGATTATCGCTCACCGTTTGGCTCTAATCTTCTTGCTCCCTATGACCAGGTTGTAATCACGGCTGAAAAGGCGCCCGCTAGCAAGTCCGGGCCATCCCCAACGATTGTCATCCTCGGAGAAATACCTCCGCAAGCGGGCAGCCATCTTCTCCGTCTACTGGTCAGGGCGCCGGATTCGCCCGGCGGCATAGGTCTTATAGACGCTCTTAGTTTTCATGGAATGGCTATGTTCGGCCATGCTAGTGAGATAGAATCGGCGCGGAGACGGGGCAATCTATCTTCCATGAAACGTCACGCCGAGCATATCATTAACCTTGTTGAGGGAAAGTCGGGAAAGAACTTCGGTGACCTTAATGGAGACGGCTATGTTCAAGATCCGGGAGACGGTCTCGGTCTTTTGTCCTATGCCAAATTGGTAACCGAGCAAGCCCGTTTGGCCGTGGATTCCCCCGATGCTACCTCAGCTATGAAGGCCCATGCCCCTCACATTATCACTATGGTTGATAACGTCAATAAATGGGCGTCCCGGGTTAGAGACGATGCTCTGGCAGTTATAAACGCAACGAATTCCCAGACTGTCGAAGCCCAGGTAACTGAAGCGGTTGCGCTATCGGCTCGCACTGTGGCAGGTTTTGACGAGAATGGTGATGGCGAGGTTTCCCCTGCTCCCGATGAGGGTGGTATGAGGCAGATACTCACTCATTCCAGGATGATGGCTCGATTGGCATTAAGGCCGGGGCCAGGTTCCACCAGCGCCACCTCCGCCGGCTCCAGCGCCAGGCCCCCAAACAGTAATAGTGCAAATGGAGGACTTTGAGTACAAAGATAAGACGGTAGTTATCAACAGGGGTACTACAATAATCTGGGCTAACAACGATACTGCCGCACACAACGTTATCCAGGACGACCGTAAGTTCGCCTCTGGCACCATGCCCAAAGGCGATACCTTTCCCTATACCTTCAATGAAGCTGGCAGGTTCCCTTACTATTGTGAGTTCCACGGAGACAAGGGAGGGATAGATATGGCTGGTCTTGTCATTGTCCAGTGATGGGTGTATAACAAAAGCCTGTAATATCTTGAGTTTAAAGTCTGGCGCCAAAAGCAACCTGGAAAATCCCCCGCTCCGATGCATCGGAGCACCCCCTTTAGGTAAAGGGGGATAGGGGGTTTTTGACCGCGAGTTCCCGATGCATCTTGAGAGGTCAGTACCCGTCCGGTTCAGTTTTTATCTCTTCCACCCCAGCTTGCTCAGCACCTTCTCCCGTTGCACACGCGCCCCTTCATTCCAGTCCTCCTCGCTCATAGGTACCAGTTTAGTATAGTTAATCCTCGTTGCTTGAGGCCTGTAATCGGCCACGTCTTTCCTGACGGAAGGCACTGATCTGGTTTTAGCATGAAGTTCCTGGCCCTCTTTGCTTATCAACCAGTCGGCAAAAAGCCGCGAAGCGTTAGGATGGGGAGCTTTGGCCATCAGATTGAGTGCTGAGCCATCCGGCGATGGAACGCCCTCTGTCATAGCGATAGGTACAATAGGAGCGCCTTGCACAATCATAGGCGCCATTGTCGAAAGGGAGCTGGCGAGGTTTATTGAGGCTTGTCCCCTGCCGAGCACGGCGTCAGCTTCCGGATGTGTCGGAGAAATAAGCAGGTCCTGTTTCGCCAGGTCTCTAAAGAAATCATCGGTGAAACCCAGTTGCCGTGTCAGGACCACGTATAGCTGATTGGCGGTTGGCATAGAATCAGGGTCGGGTACTACCATCTTCCCCTTCCATTTAGGCTCAAGGAGCGCTTTCCAGGACTTAGGTGCGTCGTTGGGGTTGAGCAGATTAGTGTTTATATATGCCCCGTGTATGGTATAGAAAAATGATACTATATGGCCTTCCTTATCAAGGAACGGGTCCCTCACCCAGACATCTTTTGATGCCTTTTGGGGTAGCTCGCCAAAAGATTGAGTAAGTTTCTCCGTTTTGGCAAATATGGCGTTGATGGGGGAACCTTCCAGGATATCAGCTACATACTGTCCGGACCGGTATTCGGCCTGAATCCGGGGAACCAACTGGGCGCCTGTGCCTGTGGTCATCTCCACATTTATACCGTATTTATCTTTGAAGGCTTTACTTATTGTCACGCCCAGGTCCCCGGTAAGGCCCCAGCTATAAAGGGATACTGAACCTTCCTTTTTTGCCGCCTCTACCACTTTTGCCCATGCCGCATCTTGAGTTGTGGGAGTTGGAAGAGCCGAGATAGGAGTTGTGGCCTTGGCGGGCGCAGTCGGCGCCGACGTGGCTGGCGCCGGGGTTGCTTTGGGTGTGCAGGCTACCAGGAGCACAACGAGTGAAATACAAAATAGTAAAAATCCCTTCTTCATGACTGAAAAGCCTCCTTTAAAATAATAATTCGCGAAAAAACTACCCTCAGGGTCCGGTTTTCAAGCGCGAACGCTTGAGGTTGACTTTTATTATATCGCATAGGCACGAAATTTCAAAACCCCTTTTTTCATGGCGGTAATGATTTGACGCCCCACAGAGTGGCTGTCATAATGGAACTCACTCAAAATAACATCGCGGTTCGTAAGGAGCAGGTGTCATGGCTATAATTTATGATAGTGAAATCCGGATAGAAAAGCTCACCCTCGGCCCGTGGGAATCCAACTGCTATGTAGTCAGCGCCGGAAAAAATGCCATTATAATTGATGCCCCCGCCGAGGCGCCTAAAATACTGGAGGTTGTACGCGGTTTATCAGTCGGATTTATCCTTATCACGCACGGTCATTCCGACCACCTGGGAGCTTTAGTTGAGTTAAAAGGAGCGCTTAATGCGCCGGTAGCGGTACACCCCAGGGATGCCCATAGACTCCCTGTGCCCCCGGACCAGCTTTTAGAACATGGAAACGAGATAACCCCGGGGAAATTGAAGCTCAAGGTAATACATACCCCCGGCCATACCCCGGGGAGTGTGTGCTTTCAGATAGGACAGCACCTTTTTGCCGGCGATACCATCTTCCCCAATGGGCCAGGGAAAACGAACTCTCCGCAGGACTTAACCCGGATTATCAGTTCACTGGTCCAACATGTATTTGTATTACCCGATGAGACAATTATTTATTCTGGACACGGCGAGGGCACAATTTTAGGGAAAGAGAAACAGCTATTCGCTATTTTCAACAAACGTCCCCGGCAGCCTGACCTGTGCGGGGATGTTCTCTGGGCGCCGTAGCTCTATTAAGGTATTACCTGGTGGTAGAAGGCTTCAGCCAGGGGGACGCCTTTTTCTTTGCCCATCATAGCCGCACGGTCACGCACCCGGTCTTCAAGTCTGCCACCTCGGCCCCCAACCTGGCTTATATGACACTGAAGTGATTTTAGCTTACGTTCAAAAGTGGCAGATATGTCAATACATACATTTGGCTCATCGGAACTCCAGCAGTAAATCTCCTCGACCTTGTGGGGCGACAGGCCAGCAGCCTCGTGTTCGGGGTAGGAAAGCCTGTCACGGGCATAAGGGAAAACAGCATCCAGCGCCACCCGCCCTGTGATGCGGTGGTCGCGGTGCCAGATATACTTGCGATAGGGGTCGGAGGTAAGCAACACCTTCGGTTTGAAGTAGCGGATAAGGCGGACTATATCCCCCCGGAACTGAGGTGTATCCTCCAGGCCTCCATCGGGGTAATCCAGGAATATCACCTCTTTAACCCCTAGAACATCAGCGGCGGCCTGTTGTTCCTGGCGGCGGATTTTAGCCAGCCTTTCCGACGTCATGTTTGGGTCGCTGCTACCCTTATCGCCGTTGGTGCATATTACATAGAAGACCTCTTTACCTTCATCAGTCCATTTTGCGATAGTCCCCGCTGCACCGAACTCACCATCGTCGGGATGGGGACAGACTACCAGGATTTTTTCAACCAACGGGCACCCCTACTCTAAGAGTAAATCCCCTGCCCCCTTTACTAAAAGGTATCAGGATATTTTGGTAGTTGTCTTAGCCAGAAGCTCTTTCAGTTCCCTGACAGTCTCCTGCCGCCAGCTATCAGACATCGCTGCATTCCGTTTCCGCCGTTCCTGCCGTATTTCATCTTCACTCAGTTTTTTCTTGGTCAGCTCGGCAAGTACTTGCTCTGTAAACAGGGTTGCGACCGCCGGCCGTTCAATCCAGTGGCACAAAGGCTTGAGGTCTTTGTTAAAGAAGGCGAAAACCGGTATAGACTGAAATTTACCCTGATTAAGGTAGAGATTGATAATATCGGGATTCTTATCCCGGTAGAATACCCTCAACTCCATACCGCTGGCCTGGGCAATATTTGCTATGATGGGTAAACCTCGATGAGCATCGGGACACCAGTCTTCGAGGATAGCCAACGCCTTTACCCCACCGTGACGCTGTACAAAGTCCTTGAAGAATTTGGCATCTTCAGAAGAAAGTTTGAAAGCAGCATCATTCTGTTGATAGTTTTCCCGGTTGCTTGCCACCTGGGCCAGGTAATCCTGGTAGGTGAAACCCTGTGAGTAGCGTTGGGAAGTTATAACCTTAGATGTATCTGGCATAATTCACTCCTCATCTTTATTATTGCTCAATATCAGGTTGCAAAAGCAGGCGCCGAGCATGTTCACCAGGCCGTTTCGGACTGCCTGGCATACACAGACGGTCTCAGGTAATCGCTGAGGCTGGCACGGGCAGAAGTAATCGCCGGTGAGTCTTTTCATATTGACTATATCGTTTATAATAGCATCCGCCTGGGGCGATAGTTGATAACCGGTTTGAGCACAGAATGTTGTTATCCTGTCCTTGAGCATCTCTATATCGCTATCTGTTTTTATCTGACTTGCATTATTTTTTGCCAAAGCTATATAATTTCCTTAAACAGGATTATAGAGAGTAACGGCTATGAAAGTCAACAAAACTATGTAATTCTACTATATTCTCCCCAAAATAGACTTTTCATTTCCTCTCCCTCGGGGGGGTCTATGAAGGGATAAGGAAAAATGTTTAGTATTTGGTGCTTGGTTATTATTACTTAATCCGGAGAATTAAATATGGCTTCAAAATTCTGGTCAATTCTACTGGTTATTCTGATAATCGCATCCCTTATAGCAATTGGTATATTTACTCAGTCTATCTACGTCTCTGTTGTGGCCCTGGGTTTGTCTCTAGCTCTTCAGAAGTATATTGGCAGCTACTTTGGCTATTTTCTTATCAGCTTCTCCCAGATTTTCAGGGTTGGCGACCGAATCCGTATTGGCAACATAAAAGGGGATGTTAAAAGGATCGGCCTGTTCCATTTTATGCTCGATGAGGTGGGCGAGGATGAGAAACTGGGTGGCGAGTTGACCGGACGTATCTTACATATCCCCAATCTGATTGTCCTCGACCAACCCGTGCTCAACTATTCCAAAGACTATTCCCGAAAAGGCAAATTAATCCATTCCGAATTTATATTCGACGAGATTCGCATTCCCCTGTCAACACAGAGCAACATACTAAAAGCAGTTAAAATCCTGGAGCAGCTACTAGCAACCGAGAACAAGTCCACAATAGAACAAGCCAAAGCTATCTTCGGGCAAGAATACCCCCAATATATCCACGATGCGGAAACTACACCCCACATCCTCATCCACGTAGAACCGCAACGAATATGGTTAAAGGGTAAGTTCGTAACCCCTTTCAGGACAAGAAACGAATTGAGAACGAAAATATTACTTCAGTTTATTGAGCGGATAGGCCCCGAGACGGACATACACCTCGCCTGAAGGGACGGACACCCGATCATCCGGTTGAATGTTCACCTCTGAATCATACTTAAAAACCTTGACAAGCCAGTAGTCCCATGTTATATTCTGCCAGAGGCCGTGCTAGACGGGGAGCTAGCGGTGCCCTGTACCCGTAATCCGCTATAGCGGGGTTGAATGCCGCTCGAGCTTTTATCTCTAAAGGTTTACTCCTGTCCTGTGGTGTTGAAGGTTGGGTCCTGCGCGGCAGAACCCTATGAACTCCGCCAGGTCCGGAAGGAAGCAACGGTAAATAGGTAGTTCTGGGTGCCGCAGGAGCGCCTGGCTGGAGCCGTCGGGGCTTGAGGACCCTCTAGGGCAGGAGCGACAGCGGATGCACGGCCTTAGTTGCGTTTTCTTAAGGTATTGTAATTGAGCAAATCAACTCGTTGAATATTAAACCAGACATCTCTATTTAAGAATAGGAGGCATCGATGGATCTTGGTCTTAAGGGTAAAGTTGCCATAGTGACTGGTTCAGCCCAGGGAATTGGCAAGGTGGTAGCCAGGACCTTTGCCAAAGAAGGGGCCAATGTAGTAATTGCCGATATTCAAGAAGAAAAAGGCAAGCAAACTGCTCAGGAGTGCCAGGCCCTGGGAGTGAAAGCCATTTTTGTCAAAACCGATGTTACTAAATATGAGGATGTGGATAACCTGGTTAAAACCGCGGTAAAAGAACTGGGCAGGGTAGATGCCCTGGTCCATGATGCTGCTACTTTTGTTATAGGTCCTTTCCGGAAATTGCCAATAGATTCGTGGAATAAAGTAATAAATATTTGCCTTTTCGGCGCCATGAACTGCGGCCACGCTGTGGCTGAGCCTATGGTAGCCCAGAAAAAGGGCCATATTGTATTCGTTGGTTCCGATGCCGGGCGTACGGGAGATGCCAGCCAGGCGGCCTATTCAGCAGCCAAAGGCGGCATAATGGCTTTTTCCAAGTCCCTGGCGCTGGATTTGGGACCATCCGGTATTACTGTAAATGTTGTCAGTCCGGGACTGACATTGACACCAGAAAATACTGAATTAATGGAAAAATTGATCGGAAAGGAGGGGGACGAGAAACGCCAAAAAGTAGTATCTATCTATCCGCTTCGTAAATTGGGCACTGCTGAGGATGTAGCTAACGTGGCCGTGTTCATGGCTTCCGATAAGGCAGGACATGTCACCGGCCAGGTACTCAGCGTGAGCGGCGGTTATTCAATGGTGGGGTAGTCCGGCTTTTATATAGGGCGCCCCTTTTTATTTTTGATGAAAGGATGTGAAAAATGGAACTAGGGTTAAAAGGTAAAACCGTCATTATTACCGGCGGTGGGTCGAATATAGGTAGAGCAATATTTCTGGCCTTCGTAAAAGAGGGCAGTACCGTAATTAATGCCGAAATTGATGAAGCCCAGGCTAAAAAGGTACTGGATGAGGCTAAGGGATTGCCTGGCAAGGCCCTGTTTATTAAAACCGATGTAACCGATTGGGACTCTGTACAGAATATGGTGAAGACAGCCATAGAAAAAACGGGTCAAATAGATGTGCTTGTCAACAACGTCGGATGGGTTTATGACCGGCTGTTCGTTGAAAAACCCAGAGAAGAATGGGAAAAAGAGATAAAGCTAAATTACTGGAGCTATATTAATTGCACCCGCGGGGTTCTGGACCATTTCATCGCTCGAAAGGGAGGCAATATCGTAAGCGTCGGTTCTGACGCCGGCCGCGTAGGGGAATTCCGCGAGGCAGTATATGGCGGCTGCAAGGGCGCCATTATCGCAACCTCCAAAGCGATAGCCCGCGAGGTAGGACGCTATAATATCCGTCTTAACGTAGTTTGCCCTGGCGCCACCATCCCTAAGAAGGAAGAGGTAGGGAAAGACAGCATGTGGCAGGAGGCTTTCAAATTCTTCACACCGGAAATGGCCGAAAAGGCGACCCATGCCTATACGCTCCGCCGCCTGGGCACCGCTGCTGAACTGGCAAACGCAGTAGTTTTCATGGCCTCCGATGCCGCCAGCTTTATCACAGGGCAAACGCTGAGCGTCAGCGGCGGCTATTCTATGATGTAACACAATTCGTAGGGGCTTAGCATGCTAAGCCATACGGGATGCAAAAAATAAGGAGGATTCAATGGAACTAGGTCTTAAAGGAAAAACAGTTATAGTTACCGGAGGCGGCTCCAATATCGGACGGGCGGTCTTCCTGGCCTTCATGTCCGAGGGTTGTAATGTAGTCAATGCAGAGCTGGATGAGGTTCAGGGACAAAAGGTTGTCGACCAGGCTAAGAGCTTGCCCGGCAAGGCGCTGCTGGTTAAGACCGACGTCACCGATCACAAGTCGGTCGAGGCCATGGTGAAGAAGACCCTGGATACTTTTGGGCAGATAGACATCCTGGTGAATAACGTCGGCTGGACGTTCGATCGCCTATTCATCGAGAAACCACGCGAGGAATGGGAGAAAGAGATAAAAATTAACTATTGGGGCTTCATTAACTGTACACGGGCTGTGCTGGACCACTTCATCGCCCGCAAGGCAGGGGCAATTGTAAGCCTGGGCTCCGATGCCGGCCGCGTCGGCGAGTGGCGCGAAGCCGTATATTCCGGCTGCAAAGGCGCTGTTATAGCTACCACCAAGGCCATAGCGCGAGAAGTTGGCCGTTATGGAATCAGACTCAATGTGGTCTGCCCGGGGGTGACCGTCCCTGCCTCTACTAACGACATGAGCAAATACAGTCTGTGGCAGGATTCTTTCAAGATATTCACTCCCGAGGTCCAGCAAAAGGCTACCCACTCCTATCCGTTACGCCGTCTGGGTAAACCCGAGGATATATCGGGAGCCATACTATTCCTGTCCTCCGATGCTGCCAGCTTTATCACCGGCCAGACGCTGAGTGTTAGCGGCGGCTATTCAATGATGTAAGGGCACGGCATGCCGTGCCCTTACGAAATATTTATTTTACAGGGAGGTGAAAATTGGCTACACAGGTAAAAGCTCCTGCTAAAGCAATAGACTACATGTACTATTACTTAACCCCGAAGATTAAAGATGAGTGGGAGACTGCGAAAAAAGCCGAGATAGTCTGTCGCATGGAGTTAGCTGTGGCCGGCGGGCTACCCAGCCAGTCCCCGGAGGAAATGATTTCCCTCATGGACCAGTCTGGTATGGACCGCGTGTTTCTTTGCTCATGTATCATGTTCTCCTACTGGCAGAAGAAGGTTATAATGCCTGACACCACTGAGGATATTGCCAAGGCGGTGAAGAAGTATCCCAAGCGGTTCGTTGGAATGGCCAGCTACAACCCCTATCGTATTAAGGAAAGCCTGCAAACCATAGAGAAGGCAGCCAAGGAGTACGGATTCAAGGGCGTATATGTTCATATTTATGGCTTTGACTTACCCTTGACCGACGCCCGTATGTATCCTCTTTACGCCAAATGCCAGGAGCTAGATATAGTGGTCTCCATGCAGGTGGGCTATGTGTTGGAGGCAATGCCCAGCGAACATGCCCGTCCTATGATGCTAGACAGGATCGCCCTGGATTTCCCCGGATTGAAGATTATAGGCTCGCATACCGGCTACCCGTGGGAGGAGGAGCTTATTGCTGTCTGCTACAAGCATGATAGCGTCTATTTCGGAGCGGACGCTCACCGCCCCAAATATTGGAGTGAATCGGTAAAGCGTAACATTAACAGCCGGCTGCAGGACAAGTGTATCTTCGGGACCAATGGCCTTCCCTGGAAGATGATGCTCCAGGATGTGGAAGACCTCGGATTGAAGGAAGAGGTCAAAAAGAAACTCCTGAGAGATAACGCCGTAAAGCTGTTCAAACTAGAGTAAAGCCACCTGCCCAATCGTAAAAAATCCCCCCGGCCCCCTTATTGAAGGGGGTTTGGGGGATTTGTATAAACAACCCTGCTCAATGTCTGATGGCTGGTTTAGTTCGTCCCCCGGTGAACCTGAGATACGCAATGATGGATTATTTTAGCCAGGGGAAACTTAAAAGGAGCATAATAAGAGTGCCCTCACAATTTACGGACATCCTTTATACGAAACAAGACCATATTGCCAGAGTAACCATTAACCGGCCTGAAGCGTTGAATGCCTTCCGTACCCAAACCCTGCTAGAATTAATCGCAGCATTTGAGGATATTGAAAAAGATGGCAGTGTTGGTGTAGTGGTGCTAACAGGCGCCGGTAACAAAGCTTTCTGTGTCGGCGGAGACGCTAAAGAGAATGCCGGTAAAGCCGGATACTCCAGGGAGCTAGTCATTGCCACAGCCCGGGTCCATGAGCTTATCCGCAAAGCGCCTCAACCGGTAATCGCCGCTGTCAGCGGTTACGCTATAGGTGGCGGCCATGTTTTACACCTGCTTTGTGACTTGACTATCGCATCCGAAAATGCCCGCTTCGGGCAGGCTGGCCCCCGGGTCGGTAGCTTCGATGCCGGTTTCGGCTCAGCGTATATGGCAAGGGCAGTCGGCGAGAAGAAAGCCCGCGAGATCTGGTTCCTCTGCCGTCAGTACACAGCTCAGGAAGCCCTCCAGATGGGATTGGTCAACAAGGTTGTCCCACCGGACAAGCTGGAAGCCGAGGTGAATGACTGGTGTCAGGAAATCCTGGCCAAAAGCCCAACGGCGCTAAAATGCCTCAAAGCCTCATTCAACGCCGATTCCGACTCCATTGTTGGCCTTGAAAACATGTCCTGGCCGACAATATGGA
>JACVQG010000262.1 GCA_015661045.1 Dehalococcoidia bacterium
TCCCATTCCCGGGGTCACCCGCACAGTTACCTGCCTTGCTATTAGCGTAGGTTAGCTGTTAATCCTTAATATCCCCCAGTCTTTGACAGGTTGTTATACCCCTGTTTAAAGCCTGTCATATCAACTATGTCTTGAGAGCGGGGTTAACGATGGATTTTCAATTCACACCCGAGCAGGTAAAGTTCCGACAGGAAGTCCGTGATTTTCTAAAGAAAGAGCAACCCAAAGATTTCCACTGGCCCTGGTGGTTCGAAGGCGTCCTCGGCAACGATGAGATGTGGGCTATATCGAAGCAAATGGCCCGCAAGATGGGCGCCAAAGGGTGGCTCTCCCTCACCTGGCCGAAAGAGTACGGCGGCCTGGAGAAAGGCCACATTGAACTTCTTATTTTCACCGAGGAGATAGCCTATCACAGAGCGCCGGGGGTAGATATATTTGGTATCAAGATGCTATCCCCCGTTCTGCTGGCTTTCGGCAATGACGAACAAAAGAAAAAATACCTGCCGCCCATTGGCCGGGGAGAAATGTTCTGGGCGCAGGGATTCTCCGAGCCCAATGCCGGCTCCGACCTGGCCTCTTTGCAAACCCGCGCTATAGAGCAGGACAGCTTCTATCTTGTCAACGGCCAGAAGGTATGGACAACAGGCGCTCACCGGGCTGATGCTATCTTCTTTTTGGCCCGCACCGATACCCAGGTTGCCAAGCATAAAGGAATAAGTTTCTTTTTAGTTGATGCCCAGACGCCAGGTATAGAAGTAAGGCCGTTGATAAATCTTACGGGTTCCCATTCTTTTAATGAGATATTTTTCGAAAATGTGAAGGTGCCCAAGGAGAACCTGGTGGGGGGCAAGAACAATGGCTGGCTGATGGCTACCGCCCTTCTCAACTTCGAACGCTCGGGCATTGGCTACGTGGGAGCTTGCCGGCGTAACCTGGAAGAAATCGTAGCTTTAACCCGCAATAACAAAGCTTTAGCTGGAAATCCTGTATTCACGCATAAGCTGGGTGAATTGGCTGCTGAGATTGAAGTTGGCAGGTGGCTGGGTTACCGTATAGCCTGGATGCAAAGCAAAAAAATGAATGTGGATGCCCAGGCGTCTATGGCCAAGGTCTTCGCCACCGAACTGATGCATCGCATTGATAACACTGGAATGCAGGTGGCGGGTCTCTACGGCCAGTTAGCCGAGGGTGATAAACGGGTTCCCCTGGGAGGGCGGTTGGGGGAGTCCTATATGTCCAACCTGGGCCGCACCATCGCCGCCGGGGCTTCGGAAATTCAACGGAATATTATTGCTCAGCGGGGTCTGGGATTGCCGAGGGATTAAACTGGCTGGCTTCGGATTATTTAAAATATCATTGATTGTCTTGCTTCTAATTCCCTCGAAAATAGCCTTAATTCCCGGTTGTCGTAGGGTCAGGTTTTTAACCTGACCGCTTGGGCGGGCGGGTTCGAAACCCGCCCCCTACATTAAAAAACATCTATTTTCATGCTTCGCGGTGCCCAGCGCAAGTGGGCATGAACGGTTCTCCAGAAAATACTAATTTGTCATTCCCGCGAAGGCGTCCCGATTTATCGGGACATGAATCTTATCAAGTCCCCCACCCCTGGATTCCGGCTCGGGGGCCGGAATGACATTAGGAGAAGAGTGGACTTCTGGTTTTCCCCTCAGGAGGACAATTTTCGTCAGGAGGTGCGTTCTTTCTTCGATGAGGAGAGGCGGAACGGCGCCTATCAACCTGCCAATTATACATTTATGGAGTCCTATTCGCCCCGTCTCACCCGGCGGTTAGTGGATAAAGGTTGGGTTGGATTGGCCTGGCCGCAGGAGTATGGTGGGGCCGGGCGTAGCTTCGTTGACCAGCTTATCTTCACCGAGGAAGTGATGATGGCAGGCGCTCCTGTAGGCTGCCACTGGCTGGCGGAAAGACAGGTTGGGCCGGCAATCATTGCCAGCGGTACTCCGCAACAAAAACAGACATTCCTACCCCCCATTCTCAAAGGGGAACTCACCCTCTGCATGTGCCTGGCTGAACCGGAAGCCGGCTCCGACCTGGCCTGTCTCCAAACCCAGGCACGGGAAGTGGATGGAAACTTTGTTGTCAACGGACAGAAGACCCTTATCATGGGCGCCGATAAAGCTCATTATGCTTTTGTTCTGGTGCGCACCGGCGCCGCTGATTCCCGGCATAAAGGGTTGAGCGCCCTTCTGGTTGATTTGAAAAGCCCCGGTATAACCATCCGCCCGTTATTCAGCGCCTCGGGAGGGCGGTCCTTTAACGATGTTTTCTTTGACAATGTTAAGATACCTCTGGAGAACCTGCTGGGGGAGAAAAATGGCGGCTGGATGATAGCTACCCAGCAGCTCAGCCTGGACAGATCGTCCATTGAGTTGGTGGCAATTTGCGAGCGGGTGCTTCACGACCTGGTAGTAGAATACATCGGTGGTGTCAGGGAGGGGTTGGTGGGGGATATGGTGGTCCGTCACCGCCTGGCAGAAATAGCTATAGAAATTGAAGTTGCCCGGTGGCTTTCCTACCGTGTCGCCTGGATGCAAAGCCGCGGTGTAATTCCGGAAAACGAGACATCTATGGCCAAGGTCTTTGGCAGCGAGCTAACCCAGCGGTTGGCCAACGAGGGTATGAGGATGCTGGGTCTGTTGGGACAGCTTTGCGAGGGTTCTAAGCTGGCTCCGGTCAGGGGTTGGCTGGAGAACTGGTATATATCTACCCTGGGGCGCACCATAGGTTCGGGCACATCGGAAATCCAGAGGAATATAATGGCTCAGCGGGGGCTGGGAATGCCGAGGTGAGATGTGAGATGTGGGAAATGAGAGGTGGGAGGCAAAAGGTAGGAAATAAGAGACAGGAGGCCGGAAGCCGGAGGTAAAAGAGAGACATCAAATCCTCTTAGTCCCCTATACGTAAATCTTGACTAATACAAACTAAAAAGTAGTGATGCGTGATTCGTCTTTGCGAGAAGTCCCGAATCGTCGGGACGACGAAGCAATCTCAAGCCGTAAAGGATAAACCGCTCATCCAAAAGTGGAGATTGCTTCGCTACACTCGCAATGACGGGATGGGTTTTGCATTTTTAATATGCCTGTTTGTATAGTCGGGACGATACATCGGAGCCTGGGATTTTTCTTCCGGCAATAGCTAAAAATTGTTATGAACTTTAGATTTACTCCAGAGCAGGAAACATTCCGCCGTCAATTGGCGCAGTTCCTGGACAAG
>JACVQG010000263.1 GCA_015661045.1 Dehalococcoidia bacterium
CTGGCGGAAAGCCAAGTCCATCACCTTAGGTATAGACATTGGTTCGGTCAGCACCCAGGCAGTAATTATGACCGATGGCAAAATATATTGTTATGCCAGTATCAGGACAGGTTCAGACTCACCTGATAGCGCCCGGAAAGCCCTGGAATCGGCTCTGAAACAAACAGACCTGAAGCAGGAGAATATTCACTATACGGTAGGCACCGGGTATGGTCGAGTAAATGTTCCCTTCGCTAATAAAACGGTAACCGAGATTGCCTGCCACGGCCGTGGCGCTAACTATATGGGTGGCCCCACAATACATACCATTCTGGATATGGGCGGACAGGACTGCAAAGCGATCCAGATTGATGAACGGGGTAAAGTAGTCCAGTTCCTGATGAACGATAAGTGCGCCGCTGGCACTGGACGTGGAATGGAAGTGATTGCCGACCTTATGGCCGTGCCCATCACTGAAATTGGCCAGAAGTCGTTTGAGATTGATAAAGAACCACCGCCAGTCAGCAGCACCTGCGTAGTATTCGCTAAAACCGAGGCTATAGGTCTGATGCGCGAGGGTTGGACCAAAAACCAGGTTCTGGCCGCCTATTGCTCCGCCATGGCTCACCGCGTTGTAACGCTGTTGCAGCGGGTAGGAATAAGGAAAGAATTCACCATTACTGGGGGCATCGCCAAGAATATCGGCGTGACCAAGAGGATTTTGAATGAGTTAAAGGTAGATATGGTTGCCCTGAAGCCAGACCCACAGATAGCTGGCGGCGTGGGTGCAGCCGTATTTGCTACAGACCTTCTGGAAAAACAGAGGAAAGCAGCAGGTTGACATAATGTTCGGTAATTGGTGGAAGCACCTTCTAATCACCCGGGGATATATAGCAAATTACGGTTATGCTGATGGGTCAGGAACTTACTATATCACCATAACAACGGAGAAATGTAATGCCTGTGGTGAGTGCGTAAAAGTATGTCCGTCAAAGGTATTTGAAGTAGTTGAAGATGATTATGGGGACAATGTCGCCTTAGTCAAGGATGACAAAAAGAAAAACATCAAATATCTGTGCGGGCAGTGCAAACCAAACACCGACAGACCGCCGTTGCCATGTGTGGTAGCCTGCAAGCCGGGGGCTATAACTCACGCCTGGTGACAAGGTTTATCCTTCTTACGATAAAAACATTACATAACAACTATAGTGCGAACCATCATTTAGCACAGAAAAGGCCCTCCGTTTTAAACGGGGGGCCTTTCTTTTTCCGTAGCATTGCCAGGAAAGTGCTGATAATATTGGAGATTATACCTTGCTGGAAGTATCAGTCAATTTTCTCAGTATCAATTCCATAAGTTCCGGAATACCAAAACCTGTTTTTGCGGAAATTTGAACTGTATCTTTTAACTTCACTTCAATTCCATGTTCGTCCAGACTGTTTTTGGTACTTTCATCAAGACGATCAACCTTGTTCAAAGCAACAATAACGGGTTTTTGACTCAAGTCAAGCTGTGCCAGTACCTCTTCAACCGTCTTTCTCTGTAATTCAGCATCCCGGTGTGTTATGTCTACTACATGTAAAAGCAAAGCAGCAGACTGTAGTTCTTCCAGGGTGGCATTGAAGGCAGCAACGAGGGTTGTAGGCAGCTTCTGGATAAATCCAACGGTATCGGTAAGGAGAATATCTCTACTATCCGGTAGCTTTATACGCCGCGTAGTCGGGTCAAGGGTGGCAAATAGCTTGTCTTCTACAAATACGTTGGCATGGCATAAGGTATTGAAAAGAGTACTTTTCCCGGCATTGGTATAACCCACCAGCGCTACTACCGGTATGCCTGTCTTCTGGCGTTGGTGCTGATATAAGGCTCTGTGTTTCCTGATTTTTCCTATTTCGTCTTTTAACCGTTGGATTTTACGGCGGATAATACGCCTATCGGTCTCTAGCTGCGATTCACCAGGTCCCCTGGTGCCGATACCGCCACCCAAACGCTCCAGGTGGCTCCATTGCCCTGCTAGACGGGGAAGCAAATACTGGTGCTGGGCCAACTCTACCTGAAGCTGCCCTTCCTTAGTTCTTGCCCTCTGAGAGAAGATATCCAGAATGAGGGCAGTACGGTCAATAATCTTTATCAGTAGCAACTCTTCCAGATTTTGTTGTTGGAAAGGGGTAAGTTCGTCATCAACCACAACTACTGTATATTTATGCTCATTTATTAAGGCCAAAAGCTCCTCTATCTTACCCTTACCCAGGTAGGTCTGGGGAGAGGGCCTATCCCGTTGCTGGATTAATCTGCCAACAACCTCTGCGCCGGCGGTACGACACAGCAAGGCCAGTTCTTCCAGGGAACTCTCTATGGACCACCCTTTATCACGGCCTTTTTGACGCACTGCCACAATAAAAGCTTTCTCAACTTCATTCTTAGTAGGTATTGTAATTTTTCCCAGCTCCTTTTATGTCAAGTATACAGATTTTTATGTCAAGAGGGCAACTTATTATGTCAAATACTGATTATTTTTGCTTCTTATGCCAGGTTTCCAACCGCTTTATCCCCTCTGCCACCCGCTCATCAGGTGTAGTCAAAGAAAACCGTATAAAACCCTCTCCGGATGGCCCATAACCAAGTCCGGGTGTTACCACCACCCCGGCTTCGTCGAGTAACCTGGCGGCGAACTGGGCTGACGTGTAGCCGGCAGGAACTTTAGCCCATATGTATAGGCTGGCCTTTGGCGGAGTACATTTTATACCGATCTTATTGAGTGTGGCCACCAGGCTATCGCGGCGCTTCTGGTATATGGCATTGTGCTCAGCGATGCAGTCCTGGGGGCCGCGTATGGCATTGATAGCCATGTGCTGGATGGCCTGAGGTATCCCCGAATCCAGGTTGGACTTTACCCGCATCAGGGCGTCTATTATTTTGGCGTTGCCCACAGCCATGCCGATACGCCAGCCAGTCATGTTGTATGTCTTCGACCAGGAGTGGAATTCGATACCGATATCTTTGGCGCCTTTAGCCTGCAAAAAGCTCACCGGCCGGTAGCCATCGTAGGCCACCTCACTTACGGGCCATCATGGCAGATGGGGATATCATATTTCTTACCGAATTGCACTGCCCGTTCGAAGAAGTCTAACCCGGCTACTGCGGAAGTGGGGTTGTTGGGATAATTGAGCCACAGGATTTTCGCTTTACGGGCTATTTTCTCCGGGATGGCATCCAGGTCCGGTAAAAATTTGTTTTCCTCTTTCAACGGTAGATAATAAGACTCGCCGCCGGCAAACATAGTGCCGATACTGTAGACGGGATAGGCGGGATCAGGTACCAGCGCAATATCCCCCGGGTCGATAAAACAAAGGGCCATGTGTCCGATGCCCTCTTTAGAACCTATCAGGGGCAGGACCTCTTTATTAGGGTCAAAGGAGATGCCAAATCTTTTTTCATACCACTCGGCGATAGCTTTGCGGAGGTCGGGCAGGCCGTCGGTTTCAGGGTAGCGGTGGTTGGCAGGGACACGGGCTGCCTGGCAGAGACCCTCAATAATGTGGCCGGGGGTTGGGATGTCGGGATCACCGATGCCGAAGGTAACCACGTCCTCGCCCTTAGCTTTCTTTTCGGCAATTTTGCGGCTAATCTCCACAAAGAGGTACGGGGGCAGTTTTTCAACCCGGTTAGCAAATTTCATTAATGACTCCCTCCTGTTTTTATTTAATAATTTTTAGGGATTTTAAAATAGTTGTATAGTAAATTGGATTTGTGTAAATAATAAAGAATATGTTGGAAATTGGTGGCACAGGCGTCCATGCCTGTGAAAACCAGAATAGGGTAAATTCCTTTTATTAACTCTGAACTCTTTGACCAAGTTTAATTTGGCGTTTGATTCCAACCTGTTAAACGTTTTTAATGATTCCATATCTGTAATGATTCAGGTCTTTTTACTAGGCGCACAGGCACAGAGGCCTGTGCCACCGTTATCAAAGCGAAGTGTGGTCGTGCTAACTTACACATGGCATGTCAATGTACCGCTCCCGTGACATTTCTGCCCCATAGGCGATACATGCCAGAACGTCAGCCTCCTCAATGCCTGGATACTGCTCCAATATGTCCTTTACAGCCATCCCGCTGGCAAGGAGGTCTAATATTAAAGAAACCCAAATCCTATGGCCACGAATACAAGGCTTGCCAAAGCAGATATTGGGGTCAATGGAGATACGGGATAATAGCTCCTGTTTTGTCACCTCCAATTTCCTCCCAATTTTAGTATTTTCAAATATAATACCATGACCGATTAACAGATCGATAACGCATTAACGACAAAATTCATTCACCAATCAACAGCTTTTTTTAACATTTCCTATTCTCCCCACTCCCCCTCAAACACCTCCACCGCCGGGCCGGTGAGAAAGACGTCTCCTTTGCCAGCCCATTCCAGCGTTAAATTTCCACCCGGTAATGTTATGTCAACTTTTGTATCAGTATAGTCTTTCAACTTTGCGGCAACAGCCACGGCGCAAGCTCCGCTGCCGCAGGATAGTGTCAGCCCCGCCCCCCGCTCCCACACCCGGGCCTGCAGCTTGCCTTTCCCCATTACATTGACAATCTCGAAGTTAGTGCGCTTCGGGAATAGGGGGTGACGTTCCACTTGCGGGCCAATCTCAGATAGTGCGAACTGCTCAACCGGTTCATCGATAAAAGTAACTGCATGGGGATTGCCCATATTTACGAAGGTGAGAAACAACGTCCTGCCTGCTACCGTTAACGGATAATCCACCACTGGAGACATAGTGAAATCACCTCTGATGGGTATATCCGCGGGCTGTAAGTGAGGTGCGCCCATATTCACCCTAACCTGTTGTACCTGCCCATTACGGAGAAAGGTCTTTACGTGTTTTACTCCAGCCAGAGTTTCCACGCTGATGTTATTTTTCTCGGTCAGGCCTTGGTCAATAACGTACTTGGCGAAGCAACGGATTCCGTTGCCGCAGATTTCAGCCTCGGAGCCATCGGGGTTGAACATGCGCATACGGAAATCCGCCCGCCGGGCTGGTAGCACCAGCAATAGACCATCGGAGCCGATACCAAAGTGGCGGTCACATATTTTTTGAGCCAGTTTAACCCAGTCACGGCGTAGCCCCCTGGCATCTATTACGATAAAATCGTTGCCCGTGCCGTGCATCTTTACGAATTTCATAAAATATTATCTCCGTCGGTCCGAATAGGTAATCCGTTAGTTATGTATTACCTCCATGAGGGTAAAATCCTAAATCCCAAATACTTAAACTCCACTTAATGAAATGTACATTAGAGCATTTGACTTTGTCCCGATACATCGGGATGGAATCGGATTTAGGATTTAGAGATGTAGAGACACGGCATGCCGTGTCTCTACATAGGATTTTTATCTTATAACTACTGCCTGTTTCTTCCTCTGTGGTATGGCCGATTCGCAGGGGACGGCTGTCTGACACAACGCACAGCCTGTATCATGCTCCCAACCATATTTTTCCTTAAATATTGGTTTTAATACATTCTGCATAAAATGGCGACACAGCGCCTTATCGTGCCCTTTTTCAGTGATAGCCCCCGCCGGACACCTTTCGATGCAGCGTCGGCATGAGCCGCCATTGTAAAACAGACAATTACCCATGTGATTCGTTGCAGTGCGTGGCGTGGGTGGAATATACAAGTCAGTAGTCAGGGTGCCGCAACGCATAGCCATTCCTTTTGGCGTTATCATGGTATCGGCAAGGCCGAATGTGCCGAGACCAGCGGCGTACAGAGCATGTCGCTCCGACCAGTTGGACATGCGGATGCCGTCCAATTCAAAAGTTTTAAATCCGGGGCTTTTTACCGATACAATAGCTATATAGCCCTGTTCTTGAAGCAGTCCTATCAGGTGCTTGCGCAGGGCTTCCATAAGAACATCGCTATCACGCCGGGCATGGGACCACCGTAACGCCGGCTCTTTATTCTGCTTACGGTTAGCCACTCTCGTCTCCAGGGCCACCGGTAATACCCAGGAGATAACCGTCAAATTATCAGGGGGTAACTTTTTACCTGTATCAGACTCTACAACCTCCTGGTGAGTAAGGTGAAATTCCCCGATAATATGCTTATACTCGGTGAAAAGAGGGTCGGCTCCGGAAGCATAACCCACCAGCGGCTTTTCAAAGATGGGGTCACCGTTAAATAATTCCA
>JACVQG010000264.1 GCA_015661045.1 Dehalococcoidia bacterium
CTCCCTTCGTAAATGCAAAGAGTTATAGTAAATCAGACATCATCCAAACATCTTAATTACAAATCCATCATTACTATAAGTTTACATTAGAAAGTAAGATTCAAACATCCTGATATGAGGGACATTTGGGTTATACCCTCCCCCCCCACCACCCTCGGTATACCCGCCAGATCGGAATATACGGTAACATCGAGGAAATATCTGTGAACCATTCCGGCTACTACTTCAGCCTGTCCCATCCCCACCTCCAGTAAAAGCGCCCCCCCTGGCTTCAACTTAGCAGGCCCCTGGTCAATAAGCCTGCGGATATATTCCAGTCCGTCCGGGCCACCTGACAATGCCAGCCTGGGTTCGTACCATCTCACCTCAGGGGCTAAATTTAGTAACTCGCTATCTGGCACGTAAGGCAAGTTGGCTATTATTATGTCAACTGGTTGTGGCAATGGGGTTAACAAGTCTCCGGATAACAACGGTACTCTGTCGGCAACCCCATGTTTCCGGCAGTTTATCTCCGCGACTTCCAGGGCTTCACCTGAAATATCAGTGGCAAATATCCTGGACCGGGGTAAATTAACAGCCAGTGCAACAGCTATCGCACCGCTGCCAGTGCCGATGTCAGCTATAAGGAGTCCCTCGCCACCCTGAGCCTGTCGAAGGGTCAAGCGGGAGTGGACCATCTCCAGCACCTTCTCTACCAGAAGCTCGGTCTCCGGACGCGGTATCAGCACCCGCTCGTCTACATAGAATTCCAGCCCGTAGAACTCTTTCACATGCCGGATGTAAGCGCTCGGCTTATGGGTAAGTCGTTGCGTCAGAAATTCTTTGAGTCTGTTAAGTTCGGAGGTAGTGAGTTCCCCACTTAACCCGGAATAGAACTCGCTCCGCTCCATTTTCAGGGTTTGGCGAAGCAAAAGCTCCCCCTCCATAAGGGCATCTTCGATACCCCCGGCAGCTAGCTTCGCCGAAGCATCTTTCCATGCCTGGCCAACCTTCATACAGTTGCAGCCTCCAGAAGCTTTGTCTGCTCTGAAGCGATAAGGGCAACGATTAGCTCATCCATGTCACCATCCATGATCCCCGGCAGATTATGCAAGTTCATACCTATGCGATGGTCGGAGATTCTGTCCTGGGGGAAATTATAGGTGCGGATTTTCTCTGCCCGTTCCCCGCTCCCCACCTGTGAACGCCGCTCCTTAGTCATTTCCGCCTGCTTCTTTTGCTCCTCATGTTCTAGCACACGGGCGCGCAATACAGCCATAGCATTCTTGCGGTTGCTAAGCTGGGAGCGCTCATCCTGACATTGGGCAGTTATACCGGTCGGGATGTGATGGACACGGACGGCAGTGGCCACCTTGTTAACATTCTGCCCGCCGGCGCCCTTTGCGTGGTAAAACTCAATCCTGAGGTCATCTTCCTTGATATCCATGTCCACCTCATCCACCGCTGGCAACACAGCCACGGTAGCGGTAGAAGTATGAAGGCGGCCCGACGCCTCAGTAAGCGGCACCCGCTGCACCCGATGCACACCCCTCTCATATTTCAAGCGTTTGAAAACGCTCTTACCTTTGATCTCAAAGATAACCTCTTTGAAACCTCCCCGCTCGCTGGGGCTGGAGTCGATAACCTCTACACTCCATCTCCTGGTCTGGGCGTAGCGGTTATACATCCTGAACAGGTCAGAGGCAAAGATGCCAGCCTCATCGCCGCCTGTCCCCGCCCGGATTTCTATGATGACATCGCGGTCGTCATTGACATCTTTAGGTAAAAGCGCCATGCGGATTTCCTGCTGTAGCTGCTCCTGACGGCTCTTGAGACGCTCGATCTCCTCCTTCACCATGGATAGCATTTCAGCATCCAGGCCGTCATCGAGCATTGCCTGCGTCTCCTGTAAAATTTTACTGGTTGATTTATAGCCCTGGTATTTGGCTACGACTGGCTCGAGGGAAGCCCGTTCCCTGGCCAGGGACTCCACGCGCAACCTGTCTGTCGCTACCTCTGGCTGAGCCAGGAGCATAGTTATTTCATCGTAGCGTTTCTCCATTGAATCCAGCTTGTCCCACATTGGTTAAACCTCAAAATTTCTAAATTCTTTTTCACAGGAATTATATCATGAAACAAGTGCCGAAAGGTAATCTTCAAATACAAAAATGACAACATTGTTAAATCAAAGCTCAAAGCTTAAAAATCAAAGCCACAACTTAGAAAGTAAAACCTGGTTAGGGAAGCGTTGCAGTTAGTTTTGAGCTTTGCGTTATGGTTTTGAGTGCCGATTCTTTTCACTCATACGGCATCCCGTATGCAATCGGGATTTTGACTTCTAACTTTTGATATAGTCTTAAAGATGTGAAGATTTTCCGATCTAACCCCTGGCCCCTTCCCGTGCCGGGAAGGGGTTGTCCGATGATGTCCCGGCCCGTCGGGACTCATCGAGACTCCGCAAAGGTGAACCCTTGCAAGGGCGCAACACTTTCGGAGGGGTTAGGTCAATTCCAATCACCATTGACAACCATGCCTGAACTAATTATCATTGCCATTGTTTGCCTCCCTCAGGAGGCAAACGCTATTATAATTGCATTTTCAAAGGAGATATTAATGTTCAAGGAATTAAGCCTGGAGGGAAAGACAGCCATTATCACCGGGGCCGGCCGCGGGTTGGGAAAAGCCCTCGCACTCACTTTCGCTGAAGCTGGCGCAGATATAGCCGCCGTATCCCGTACGGTGTCAGATCTGGAGGCCACAGCCAGCGAGGTTCGCAAGCTGGGACGGCGATGTGTAATCATCCCTACCGATGTCACCAACGAAGACCAGGTGAAGGCCATGGCCAAGAAGGCTATGGCTGAATTCGGCAAAATAGATATACTGGTTAACAATGCCGGCGTAGAGGTAGCCAAACCCATCTTGCCATTACCCGAACTGAAGACTCCGGCGGGGTACGACCCGGACCCCACCCCCCTCAGCCTTAAAGAATGGCAGGGGGTAATGGACCTGAACCTGAATTCTGTCTTCATGTGCTCACGGGAAGTCGGCCAGTATATGATAGAAAAACGTCAGGGGAAGATAATAAACATTGCCTCGGGACTGGGTGTGAAACCTACGCCTTATTTGATTGCCTATGGGGTAAGCAAAGCGGCGGTAGCCTATTTCAGCCGCTGCCTGTCGCTGGAATGGGCGCGTTACAATATCCATGTCAATGCCCTGGCTCCCGGCCCTCTGGAATCAGATAGCTATTATGGCTGTTTTTCTGGCTTCAAAAGCATCTGATTATATGACCGGACAGGTGGTGGGAATGGATGGGGGCGGCTCGGCGAGATAGGATTCCCCGGAGAAAACCCATTCTGCAAGCCCCGATGTTGCCAGTTGAGAATGGCAGACGCCCCTGGAGTATGCTAGAGTTGTGACCACTCAGTTCGTTTATTTTTGTAGAATGTTGTAGTATAATGTAGTCGTGAGGGTTCTCATAGATGCTGACGCCACAATCAAACTTCATCGGAGTGGAGTCCTGGCGAGACTGGTTAGCGCTTTTACTTGCGTGATGCCGCAGTCCGTTTACGATGAGGTCGTAACCAGGGGCAAGGAGCGGATGCACCAGGATGCAGAGGCTATCGAGGCCACCATAGCAGGGGCCGTAACAATTGTCCCAACTCTAAAACGTCAGCAACCGGAGACGGGATTGGGGGCTGGAGAGCTCGGCATCCTCGATACCCTTGACCAGGAAGTAGACATGGTTGTCGTGAGTGACGACAGGCGCTTTCTGACACTACTCGCAATGCGGAGCATCCCTTTTCTGACACCAGCCGACGTTCTGGTGTTGCTGGCCAGGCGGGGCAT
>JACVQG010000265.1 GCA_015661045.1 Dehalococcoidia bacterium
AAAATGAACGAGCAGGGGGTGGCCCATTTCCATCCTGAGTGGGCACGGTATCTGGGCAGGGCTTACCGCTCCCGCAGGTTCGAGGTAACCGCTGTTACCATGCGTAAGGATAAACCGTATTACTTTGTTCCTTACTTCGGAACCAATTACGCTTCTACTCCGACTTTGGAGGCCAGCTACTTCGAGCTCTTCCGGCGCATGGCCCCCGGCTTCTGCGTCGATGTGCACAACCCCATAGGGCTAACCGTTTGGAGCGGCATTGCTTTTCAGGTTAAGAAACGGCGCCGGAGCGATGAGGGGATGCAGCGCAATCTTCTCGCAGCTACTTTAGGCGCAGTAAGAGGAATACGCCTGGCAATAGCGCTGGATGAAGATATAAACATGTACATTCCCGAGGATATTTTCTTTGCCCTTACTACACGGGTCAATCCGGCTACGGATATAGTCAGGGGTGTGGGAGGTCGGGGCCATTCCTATCAACCCAGCGAAAGAATGGCTGCGGGAGCGGGCGCGGGTCATACCCGTCCTGTATCGGTTTTCGAAGGAGGCATAGGCATCGATGCCACGGTACCGTTGTTAGAAAGGGAACAATTTTACCGGCCTCACTATGCGGTAGATAAGGTAGATTTCCATAAGTGGTTCACAGACGAAGAGATAAAGTCAATGAAGGCCAGACAGGGTGAATATATAAGATGGTTGGGGGAGACCGGACATCCCTGAATTAACTTATTAAAAAAAAGCCCCGAGTTTTCGGGGCTTTTTTATTTCAGTTGCTCGATGGTTGCTTCAGCTTTACCGTTTACTACAGTCAGGATAGCCACTGTTCCCGGCTTTGGGACATATGACGGAAGGGTTGCGCTGCCAGGCCCTACCAAGAAAATATTTTTATGGTAGTCTATGCGCGGTATGTGGGTATGGCCGAATACAATAATATCTGTGGTGCCGGTGAAAGGGTCTAGCGGAGACACACCTTTATACCAATCGTTATGAGAAAGAGTTGGCAGACTGTGGG
This sequence comes from Dehalococcoidia bacterium, assembly GCA_015661045.1. Taxonomy (GTDB): domain Bacteria; phylum Chloroflexota; class Dehalococcoidia; order JACVQG01; family JACVQG01; genus JACVQG01. The sequence continues at coordinate 1,013 of JACVQG010000265.1, forward strand.
TTAACCACAGACGATGACCATCAATGGTTATCCGGTGACTCCGTTTCATTCGAGCATCATAAACGGTAACAGGGTCATCATCACCCAGGGCAGCGAGGACAGGGGCTATTCGCTCCAGCTCATCCAGAACGGACGGCTCACAGATATCTCCAGCGTGGAGAATCAGGTCTACCCCCTGAAACACTTCGTTTAACTTTTGGGGAAGACTATCCACCTGCTGAGGGATATGTGTATCCGATATAATCCCAATACGCATGATTATTTATTTTATCACTTCCCGATGACCGTCGTATATGATACAATCTCTACAGATGTCTCGTCCATGCCGAGGTGGCGGAACAGGCAGACGCGGCGGACTTAAAATCCGCTGGCCCCTAAGGTCATGTGGGTTCGACCCCCACCCTCGGCACCACGTTTTGCAACTTATTTAATACCCTTTTCTATTTAGTAAGTCTACAAGTCTACCGCAACGTCCTTCAATCCTCTTACTATACTTTTGTGTTTTTATAAATCCCTGCTAACAATTATGGCAATAGACAGCAATCCCTTAATCCGCCATCAAATCTTTAGCATTAATACCCGCGAAAGGTAGTGGGCCGGTTCTCCCCCTTTCGCCAAAGGGGGACAAAAGGGGGATTTTTCTGTTACATCAATGGGGAATGAAAATCCCTCTCAATCTCCCTTTACCAAAGGGAGAGGTTAAATGCCGCCTCCCCCAAAATAGAGATGTTTCACCAACAAGTGAAATATTCTTCCTTTAGCGAGATTCAACGGACGGTGGATTTTGGAATCTACAATGGCTTGACCCTTTATTCAAAAAGGTCTAAGCTATGGGACATTAGTCAAACAAGTTCTATTACTCGATGATGTAGGTAATCACACACTTATAGGAGGATAACGATGCCGGGACTTTTCGATATTATTAATATAAATGGCCTTAAACTTAAGAACCGTCTGGTAATGCCGCCTATGGCTACCAAAATGGCTACTGAAGAAGGAGAAGTTACCGAGAAACACATCAAGCACTACACTGCACGGGCTAGAGGCGGTGTGGGACTCATAATTATCGAACATACTTACGTCTCTAAAGACGGTCAGATGTCCCCCGGCCAAATGGGCCTGTATGACGACAAACTTATTCCCGGCTGTGAACGGTTGGTAAAGGCCATCCATAAGGAAGGAGCCAAAGTAGCTATACAGCTAACCCACGCCGGGGCTAAAGCTTCGCGCGAAATTACAGGAAAACAGCCTTTTGGTCCATCGGATATCGTGCCTCCAAAAGGCAGCGAGGCGCCCAGGCCCCTTACTGTCCCGGAGATGAACGCTATTATCAAGTCTTTCGGGGAAGCAACCCGCCGGGCGTTGGATGCAGGTTTCGATTCTGTGGAGCTACACGGCGCCCACGGCTTTCTTCTCTGCCAGTTCCTCTCCCCGTTCACCAATAAACGCAAAGACGAATACGGCGGCGATATGATCAAAAGGCTCCGATTCCCTCTGGAAGTCATAAAAGAGGTGAAGAGCAAATTGGGCAAGAACACCCCCTTATTCTACCGGTTCCCCGGCGACGACATGGTGGGGGGAGGACTGACCCTTAATGATGCCAAACTGGCAGCGCCTCATGTTGAGAAAGCCGGCGTGGATGTTTTTGATGTCTCTGCCGGACTGAGTGGCAGCGGTCATGAGCGCTTTACGCAGCAAGGATACTTTGTCCCCCTGGCCGAAGGCATTAAACAGGTAGTGAAAGTACCTGTCATCGGTGTAGGTAACATCACGGAGCCAGAATACGCCGATAGGATCGTCCGGGAGGGGAGGGTGGATATGGTTGCCTTCGGACATATGTTGCTCTCCAACCCGGAGTTCCCCAGGCAGGCAGCGGAGAAACTGGGTGTGAGAGTGATCTAGAAAGAGAAAGATATTGTTATCGTTCTATTATGGTTGGGACAAAGCGTCTTTTATTTCAGCAATTAATACAACTGACATTGGATTGCTACGAAATAGAAATATATGTAAGGTAGATGGCTAAAATCCCTCTCAATCTCCCCTTCGGCAAGCTCAGGGCAGGCTCTTTAAGAAAGGGAGAGGTTTCAAGCTCCCCCTTTGGAAAAGGGGGCGTAGGGGGATTTTATTTTCGTGATAACAACAACCAATAAACCATGGTAGCATTTACTAACAATCCGCACATGGAGGCTAAAATGTCCAC
>JACVQG010000266.1 GCA_015661045.1 Dehalococcoidia bacterium
GCTTATAAAGCCGAAGGAATAAAGGGTTACTGTGCCTTCCTTCTTGGCATCGGCAATAACCTTTTGCCAGGCTGCATCCTCTGGTGCCGGGGCGGCTGTCGTTGGCTGCGAAGGTTTGACTGCGGTTGGCGCCGGGGTCACTGCGGCTGGCGGGGATGCTGGCGAAGCGCAAGCAAACATGCCTGCCATTAGAATAGCTATAACAAAAAGTAATACCCCTCGTTGGAACCTTTTCACAAGTTGCCTCCTAATTCAAAGTGTATGGTCAGTTGATTTATAAATGACACAGAAAAAGCCTACTGTAAATTTAAGCAGTATTTTTACCAGTTGGAAAAGATTATACCATAGTTACTCCGACTTCGGAAGTTCAATATTTTGTTTACTGCTCTCTGTCAGGAAGATTAATTCAGTTCGTTAAAGGTAATTCCTGGGCTCATTTATACAGGTTTGGACATCCCTGTTTGGAGATATTGACTATAGAACGTTAGATTGGTATCATGTTGGCAATAATCAGTCTTGCCGTGTAGGTTCTATTCAACTGAAAGGAGATGACAATGAAAGAAAGTGTTTATAAGTTTGTTGAGCTGGTGGGGACACACCCCGAGTCGTGGGAAAAGGCTGCTGCAAGCGCCGTCCGGTTAGCCGCTCAAAAATACAGCGACCTTCGCATAGCTGAGGTGAGCGAGCTGGATTTGCAGATTTATGGCGGGGCCATAGTAAATTACCGCGCCAAGGTTAAAATCTCTTACAAATGGGAAGAGAACGATGCGGAGAAGAAGCCTGGCGAGTAGCCGGCGGATTTAAAAACATTATCCGGTTGTTCTTTCAAACAGATGATGGGTTTATTCTTAATGCTGGATCATTTGTTACCCTTACGATTAGAATATCTCTATTAAAAGAGATGATACATTCCAAAAGTTACGAAACGTCGTGACCGGGGGATTTACTTGGCATAAAATCTTGCTTCCGGGCGCTATTTGGATTCGATGCAACGGCAGAGATTTATTAAACAGTTCCCCTGGGTTTCTTAACCAGCAATACCAGTATCATGGAAGTAAAAAATAGAATAGCGCCCAGGAGGAAAGCATAGAAGTAGCTACCTGTCACGTCATATATATAACCCCCCAGAACAGAGCCTGTGGCGCCACCGGCCGAAGTACCGCTCTGAACTCCACCGGATACCGCTCCCAACGATTCGAGTCCAAATATCGATCCGACAAGGGCCGGCTGTAACGGTATACTACCACCATAAAAAAAGCCCAGTACGAAAGAAAAAACGTATAGCATCCACAGTTGTTTAGATATGACAAGCCATAACATTGCCATCCCCGAAACACCATAACACATAATCAATGTAAGACGGGGACCTATCCTGTCAGAAAGGTTACCCATAAATACCTTACCTGCCATATTGCTCCAGCCGATAGCGGACATCAGGCTTGCGCCCACCATGCTGGATACCCCGATTTCCGGGTCGGTAACATATGGCACCAGGTGTACCCATGTCATCTGATAGGTGAAATGGCCGGCGCTAGTAGCTAACAAAATTATCCAGAATACTTTTGTATGTATTACCTGCTTGAGCTTTAATGGTGGAGTGGAAGGACGTTTTATTGGAGGAGTATTTATATCCGTATAACCTTTTTCACCGTACGGTAACAGGCCTTTCTCTGCCGGGTTCCCCCTTAGTATCTGCGCCACTGAAACGACTACTACCACCAGGCCGCCGGCTATGATAAGGTATGCATTCCTCCAGCCATAGTTGTCCAACAGGACTTGTGACAGCGGAGGAAATAAAGCCTGACCTATTCCACCTCCAATGCCTGTTAAACCCAACGCCAGGCCGCGCCGCAGGGTGAACCACCGGGAGACGACACTCAATACCGGTACAAAAAAAGTCCCTCCGGAGCCCATTAGTACAAAACAACCGTATAACTGCCACTGAGTTTGGACCTGTGAAATTAAAGCATAACCGAGGGCGCCAGTAATACCGACAGTGGTGATTATACGCCGGGGTCCATAGCGGTCGCTTAGCGACCCGATGAATGGAGATAAAGCAGCCATAGCCATAGTGCCAATGAAGAATGCGGATGCCGTTACGGCTCGTCCCCATCCAAACTCAGATTGGATGGGTTTAAAAAACACTCCAAAGGCCTGATATGAACCCAGAAGGGTGGCATATATCACAATGCCAGCAGTTACGACCCACCAGCCGTAGAAAACCTTAGGATGAGCATGTTTAATGCTCAAAGGGGAGAGCCTTCTGTGCAATGCAGGGTGCGAAGTAAATCATCTTTTAAAAGGTTACTTTCTATTGGGATTCACATCAAAGGTGGAGAATTATCCAGAAAACAGACGGTTTTTGTCATGCTGGAGTCTCGATTTGTCGGGGACGAAAAGCAAATGCAGACATCCCGTTCTTCTCATTTCGGGAGGGGCGGTTATTATGTAGAGACACGGCATGCCGTGTCTCTACCCCCCCGGTGCTGGGGGGGGGGTAGTATGGTTATCTACTTTATAGAATCACCCTCTTCTCTTTCAATGCCTCCACTTCACCCTCTTTATAGCCAAGATCCCGCAGGATTTCTCTGGTGTGTTGACTGAGTAGTGGAGGAGGTCTTCGAAAGGTGGCAGGGGTTTCGGACAGCTTTAACGGTGGGCTTACTGTCTTTACATTACCTGCGGTAGGGTGGTCCATCTCAATAATAACACGGTTATGTACAACCTGAGGGTCTTTAAAGACCTCTTCATAGGTATATATGGGCGCATAAGGGATGCCGGCATGAGCTAATAATTTAGCCCATTCATCAAAGGTTTTTGTTTTGAACTGTTTATCCAGCATAGGCCCCAGCTCCCAGCGGTTTTCCACCCTTTGGGGATTTGATTTAAACCTCGGATCATGCTTCAGGTGGCTTAGCTCCAGCAAATCGCAGAGTTTGTGCCAGAACCTTTCGTTGACAGCCGAAACGGATATGTATTTGTCATCGCTGGTCTGAAAAAATTTTGAGGGCACAGAAAAATGGGTCTCCGTACCCAGCTTTTCCGGGTTCCTCCCGTTCGCAAAAAAACGTGTGACCAGAGATGCCTGAAGCGCTATACATACGTTTAAGAGGGTAATCTCCACGTGTTGCCCCATGCCGCTTTGCCCCCGGGCGATGAGGGCCAGTAATATCCCCTGAAGTCCTGTAGAACCGGCTGCTGTGTCCA
>JACVQG010000267.1 GCA_015661045.1 Dehalococcoidia bacterium
GCTAAACTCCATCAGTTACACTACGCCTGGGTAATCCTCGCTGCAGTAATTGTAATAAATACACTTAGTAGCGGTGTCAGGCTTTCATTCGGCGTATTTATTGACCCCCTGGAGGCGCAGTTCGGCTGGAGCCGTGGAGCCATATCATTTGCCTATACCATTACTTTCTTAGCCGCATTACCAGCTACCGTACTAGTCGGAAGACTGGGAGATATTGTTGGAGTCCGGCGGTTGGTTAGTCTGGCGGCCATTACTACCGCAATAGGTTTGATCCTGACTGCTTTTATCTCCCGGCTTTGGCATTTCTACATTTTTTACGGAGTGATTGTTGGCGGGTTGGGCACAGCCCTCTATCAGGTACTAATGCCGGTAACAATCACCAAGTGGTTCGACAAGAAGCTCGGATTAGCTATGGGTATAATGTGGACATCCCTCAGCATAGGCCCTATAGTATTTTCTCCATTAATAAGATGGCTACTGGAAAATAAAGGTTGGAAACCCACATTAATCGGTTTAGGATTGGGATTAGGTATCGGCCTTACAGTTATGTCCTTTTTTTTGCGAGGCAATCCGAAGGAAAAGGGGTTAAAGCCATATGGCGCAAGTGTTGAAGAGATAAAAGAAAAGACTCCGACATCCACACCATCGCAAAAATCCCCATCGATGTCATTTAGCCAGGTCAGGCGTCAGCCTGTATTTTGGGCCTTGATCTCCACTCATTTTCTGGGGTGTGTCAGCCATTCCATCCCTCTAGCCCATGTAGTTTCTATGGCAACAGGCACCGGGATACCGGGGGTTACGGCAGCAGGTCTCCTCAGTGCGTTATCCGCTTCGGCTTTAGGCAGCCGCTTCTTTATGTCTATCCTATCTGAAAGAGGCGGTAGCCGGATAACGTTGGGGTTGGCCTTTTTATTTCAAGGCACGCCTTTACTAATTCTCCTTTGGTTCAATCAATTGTGGGGCTTTTATCTGTTTGCCATACTATTCGGGATTGGGTTCGGCGGCGAGATGGTAGGTTATCCTATTTTCAACAGGCAGTTGTATGGTATCAATGCGCCGCTGAGCCTCATTTATTCGTTTGAGATGATAGGCGCGTTATTGGGGATGGCTCTAGGGGGATGGGTGGGAGGTTATCTGTATGATGTCTCCGGTAACTACACCTGGACAATAATTACCGCTGTTATTGCCAGTTATATCGGGCTGGCTTTTGTGACATTGCTACCACGGCACCGCACCCAAATTTCTCCGTCACCTGTTGCATGATGTGATTCGATAAAACAATTATGGATTAACGCTGATTCTTTATGACATAAACTCCCGGTTATCATAAAGTTTGAATTCCATGTTCCGTTCCGAGTCTGCCGGTCAACCATTTTTAGACTAAATATTTTATATGTTCTGTCGCTGCTTTTTTCCTTAGCCCGTCACCCTTCAGGTTGCGTTGGAAATTTCATGGTGCTATAATTTGCCATATTCTATCGAATAGAAATCAGGAGACTTATAATGGCTAGAGGCGAGATTGTAATAAATGAGGATTTCTGCCGCGGATGTAAACTCTGTGAACACTTCTGTAAACAGGGGTGTATCGAAATCCCTGGAGATAGGTTTAGCCCCCAGGGGTATCTGCTCCCTGTTTTCGCCCATCCCGAAAAGTGTAATGCCTGCGGTATCTGTGGCTGGATGTGCCCACATTTCTCTATCGAGGTGTATAAATTAGTGGAGAAAAAAGTGCCAACAACAGCCTGATAAAAACCCGTCGTTCCCGCGTCCCGCTTTGCGGGATCCAGACCAGGCGGGAATCCAATAGATTCGGACAAATAACGTCAGGGCGTAAAGTATAAAACGAAGGGCACTGAGACCGACAGTAGAAAGGAAACCCGTATGGGCGAGCGGATTTTAGTTCAAGGGAATGAGGCCATCTGCTTAGGAGCCGTTGGGGCCGGTTGCCATGGCTTCTTTGGTTATCCAATAACACCTCAAAATGAAATCACCGAATGGTTTGCCAGAGAGCTGCCTAAGCGTGGGGGCGTGTTCGTTCAGTCTCAATCGGAGACTGGCTCTATAAATATGCTTTTCGGTGGAGCAGCTACCGGCAGGCGGGTAATGACCTCTACATCCAGCCCTGGGTGGTCGTTAATGCAGGAGGGGTTCTCTTGCCTTGCCAATGCTGAGTTGCCCTGTGTGGTAGTCCTGGTGCAACGCGCCGGCCCGGGACAGGGGACAACCCGCCACGGCCAGACCGATTATACCTCGGCAACCCATGGGGGCGGGCATGGCGGCTATAAAAACATTGTCCTTGCGGCTGCCACCGTGCCTGAAAATTACGAATTTGTCCAACTGGCTTTCCATTTAGCCGATAAGTATCGGAATCCTGTAATTGTCCTCACGGATGCTATCATAGGCCAGATGGCTGAACCTCTGGAGCTTAAGTCTCTGGATTTTGGCTCTCTACCTCCAAAGGATTGGGCGCTTGGCGGTAAAAAGCGCCATGCCGATGGCCAGCGCCGGATAATATCCTGCGGACAGGGTCAGGTGCCCATCGAACCTTATACACAATACCTTTACCTGATGGAAGCCCTGGACAAGAAATTCAAGGCTATCCAGGCCAGCGAAGTCAGATATGAAACTTACAAGATTGAGGATGCAAAGCTAGCCGTAGTAGCCTATGGCTCGATGGCCAGGGTATCGAAGGAAGCTGTCAATGCAGCCAGGGAGCAGGGTTTGAAGGTTGGCCTGCTGCGCCCGATTACGCTATGGCCATTTCCGCTTCAAGCCGTGAAAGACCTGGCTTCGAATGGTATGAAAATATTGGTAGTTGAGGATAGCCTGGGGCAGATGGTTGAAGACGTCAAATTGGGTGTAGAAGGGAAGGGGCCGGTGCATTTCCTGGGTATGCTGGCCCGTCACAACCCTACCGATGGCGGAATGATACTGCCCGGACGTATCCTTCAGGAGATTAAATCACTCCTTCTGTAAACTCAGAATGTATTCTCTAAGGGAGCATGTTAATTATGGTTGAAACACAGGAAAAAATCTGGGTATCCGGTAGTCCAAGATTATGGTTCCGTCATAAATCCGGGGCACGACAGTGCCCCGGTTGCCATCACCCTATTACCGAGAGGCTTATTGCCGAGGTGGTGGATGAGATGGGTCTGGAGAATGACATTGTCCTGGTGACAGGCATCGGCTGCACCAGCCGCGC
>JACVQG010000268.1 GCA_015661045.1 Dehalococcoidia bacterium
TGGCCCCTATTTACGGGACTGCCTTCGCCACTAAAGAGGCTCTGGATGATTACCTGCATAAGATAGAGGAGGCTGCCCGGCGCGACCACCGCAAGCTGGGCCGGGAGTTGGATTTATACAGCATCCAGGAAGAGGTTGGGCCTGGTCTGGCGCTATGGCATCCTAAAGGCGCAATGGTGCGCCATATTGTCGAGGGATTCTGGAAGCGGGAGCATATCAAACGTGGATACCAGCTAGTTTATTCCCCGCACATTGCACGCCTTGATCTGTGGAAGACCAGCGGTCATTGGGAATTGTATAGAGAAAGCCTTTATTCACCGATGGATATAGAGGGCCAGGATTACATAGTCAAGCCAATGAATTGCCCATTCCATATTTTCATGTATAAAAGCCGCATGCGCAGCTATCGGGAGCTTCCATTACGTTTGGCCGAACTGGGCACAGTATATCGTTACGAACGGTCCGGTACACTCCATGGACTGGCCCGCGTCAGAGGCTTTACCCAGGACGATGCCCATATCTTCTGCCGTCCCGACCAGCTACAGGAAGAAATCATAAACGTTCTTGAACTGTCCCGTTTTATGATGAAATCCTTTGGCTTCCAGGATTATGAGGTGCTTCTATCCACCCGGCCGGATAAATATGCTGGAACGCTGGAAATCTGGGCTGAGGCCACTCAATCACTGGAAAAAGCCCTGGCCCAATCAGGTATCCCCTATAAGGTTGACCCGGGCGAAGGGGTGTTCTACGGGCCGAAGGTAGATATTAAGCTGAAGGATGCCCTGGGCCGGTTATGGCAAGGACCTACCACTCAGGTGGACTTTAATCTGCCGCAACGTTTTGACGTGAACTACATCGGCGATGATAGCAAGGAGCACCAGGTAGTTATGGTACACCGAACAGTCCTGGGTAGCATGGAGCGGTTCATGGCTACCCTGGTGGAACACTATGGTGGCGCCTTCCCTGTCTGGCTGGCGCCGGTTCAGGCAACCATAATTCCTATCGCTGATAGACATCTGGAATATGCCAATCAATTAGCCAACCGGTTACGTGCCGAAGAGTTTCGGGTGGAAGTAGATGCCCGGACGGAACGCATGAACCTGAAAATAAGAGAGGCCCAGTTAAATAAGGTGCCGTATATGCTGGTCGTAGGGGATAAAGAACAGGTTACGGGAACCGCATCCGTGCGCCAGAGAAACAACCAGGACCTGGGCCAGAAATCCGTAGATGACTTTATAGCGCTGGCCAGGGCCGCCATCGATAATAAAACTTAGGGTCAGGGGAGTAATTGTGAGTAAACTTATTGATAATCTTCGCAGGGTTTTCCGTACCAACTCAACGCCGATAGGTTTCAGGGCTGGTACTTCACCACATCCAACCCCGGCGCTCCTTATAGGTTACTTATCCAATACTAATAGGGAAATCATCGATTCCATAGGGAAAAGCAACCTCGATGGTATCATCGTGGACGGTGGCGCAAAAGGGATCAACTCTCAGGACTTAGGCAAACTAAGCAAGTCTTTTGGCTCTATACCGTGGGGTATTTTTTGTTCGTCCGACAGGTTGGAGGATGGTGATTCCTTTGTAAAAGCCGGAGCTGATTTTATTGTCGCCAACACGACTTCCACTCCTGCTGCGGCCCTACAACAAAAGCAACTGGGGCATATACTGGCAATAGAGCCAGACATACCAGATAGCATGGCCAGAGCGATCGATTCTCTCGGTGTGGAAGCAGTCTATCTCCAAAATGGACTCAATGATTGCCCCGTGTTGAATATCGGTCATCTGCTGGTTAGCCAGCGCATATCAGGCCTTCTTCGTAAGCCATTGCTGGCCAGTGTTTCCCACGAGCTAACCTCTGCCGACCTTCAGTCTCTTATAAGCGCCGGGATTAAGGGTATGGTGATAAAATTGGCCGATAGTAATATTTTTGCCCGGTTACCAGAGATGAAGAATATCCTCGGTACTCTATCCGCACCAAAGACCGGAGGCGGAGAGGTGACCATACCTCGAATTAATTCTGAGAAACCGCACCCGGAGGAAGATGAGGAGCCTGATTAAAGTTTTCTTAACGCGGGCCGCCATGCGGTCAACGCTATCGTTGCCAGCACCACAATAAGCCCACCACCACCCACAGCCCAGGGGGCCCCTATCACTTCAGCTAGTGCCCCTATTGGCAACACGCCTAAGGGTGTCAGTCCAAAGGTCATAATCATAAAGCTCATAACACGCCCGCGCATCTCAGGCGGAGTCTGGGTAAGCAATAGCATATTATTCAACGAGTTATAGCACATATTTCCGATTCCTACTCCAGCGAGCAGGGCAAGGGATAAAAAGTAATTACGGGACAATGAAAAAAGAAACAGGAACAATCCAAAACTTATTGCCAGACTGATTACAATTGCCCCTTTACGCCGGACGTTTCCCAGAGATGCAATTGTCAAAATTCCTACCAGCGCGCCTATTCCCACTAAAGATGTCATCCAACCCAAACCCCTGGCGCCAACTGACAACACCTCAGAAGCGAACACTGGCAACATGTACATATATGGCATAGCAAAGAGGGTTACTATAGCAAACTGTATGATAAGCTCGGTAACAACCGGACTGTTCTTTATGTACTTCAAACCCTCCTTAACATCAGCAGTCAAGGATTTATGGCCTATATTATGGGGGTTCCCCCGTACCGGCACAATAGCGATGGTAGCTACCGCCAACGCATTCATAGCAGCAGTAATAAAGTAAACTTCAGCAACCCCCACAGTAGCAATGATGGCCCCGGCAACTGCCGGCCCTGCCACCCGGGTCAGATTAGCTGCTATAGAGTTCAGGGAAACAGCATTGAGTAACTCCTTGTCACTGACTAGTTCGGGCATATAAGATTGTCTGGCCGGGGTGTTAAAAGCCATAATAATGCCACTGAAGAAACTGGCTATCATAAGGTGCCAAATGGCAATGAGGTTTAGCCAGATAAGCAGGGCAAGGATAAAGTAAATCAATGTCGCCCCGGTTTCAGTTGCCAGAATAAGATTTCGTTTGGGTACCTTATCAGCAACTGCACCGCCTATAAGGGAAAATACAATTATGGGAACTCCCCACAAAGATATAACAATTCCCAGAGCCAGGCTGGAATGTGTCATGTCATAGACCAACCAACCACGTGCTAGCTGCTGCATCTGGCTTGCGCTAAAAGAAAACAG
>JACVQG010000269.1 GCA_015661045.1 Dehalococcoidia bacterium
GGATATTGGAAAAGCTATCGCTAAGGAAAAGAACATTACCCCGGATACGGATGGGAAGCTTAAAGCAGCCCTGGGTGAATTTAAGAAGACGGTAAGCGTATAAGTATCAAGAGGCAAAAAACAGGAGTCCCCGATAAATCGGAGCGGGGTTCTATCCCGATGAATCGGGACTAGAGTTTCTTCTCCCCCCTCTCCGTTAACGGAGAGGGGGTCAGGGGGTGAGGTCAACTGGCTACTCTAAGACAAATTAAACGGCGTATCCGCTCTATCCAGAGCACATCTAAAATAACCAAAGCTATGGAAATGATTGCCGCTTCCAGGATGAAGCGGGCTCAGGAGCGTGGCCTGGCTGGACGTCCTTACGACCAGAAAATCCGCCAGGTACTGGCTGACCTGGCTGCTGCTCATCCCCAGAAGGAAGGCGCTTTACACCCTCTTCTGGAGAGACGTCCCGTTAATAAAATAGAGATAATCCATATAACCGCCGATAGGGGCCTGTGCGGGGGCCTTAATACCAATGTAAACCGTAAGACATCCAGTTTTATTCTTGAACAAAAGACCCCCACTGTATTATTAACTATAGGGAAAAAAGGCCGTGACTTTATGTCACGTTACGGACAGAAGATACGGGCCGAATTTACCGGTTTGGGGGATAGACCGGGAATGCTTGATATATCACCCATCGCTAGAATAGTGATTGATGATTATGTCAACAAAGAAGCAGATGTAGTCTATTTAGCTTATCCCCAGTTCATTACAACTGTAACCCAGCGCCCGGTATTGCAACAGCTCCTGCCCATTGAACCGGCGGATCTGCCTCGTAAACAGAATGTGGAATATATTTTCGAGCCGGACCCACAGTTCGTTCTAGCTCAGCTTCTACCACGGTTTGTGGAGATGGAGATTTATCATGTTATCCTGGAGACCATAGCCAGTGAACAGTCGGCGCGTATGGTAGCTATGCGTAACGCAAGCGATAACGCTAAGGACCTTATTACCGATCTAACGCTGGCATACAACAAGGTCCGCCAGGACCTGATCACCAAGGAATTGCTGGATATGACTGGCGCTGCGGCAGCTCTCGGCTGATCATTAAGGTATTTTATGAACTTAGGGGCCTGGTTTCGGATTAAACCAGACTAACATTGAGGTGAGAACATGGCTATAGGTAAAGTTGTCCAGGTTATTGGTACAGTAGTTGATATTGAGTTCCCTCCGGAGGGGCTTCCAGCCCTGTATAACGGGGTAGAGATAATGAATGATGGCAACAAAGTCGTGCTTGAAGTGCAACAGCACATGGGTAATAACTGGGTGCGTTGCTTGTCCTTCACCCCTACCGAGGGATTAAAACGGGGTATGGACGCTTTAGATCAGGGTCAGGCAGTAGCAGTCCCTGTAGGGCGGGCAACCCTGGGACGCCTGTTCAATGTTTTTGGCGAGGCTTTGGATAACCTGGGACCGGTTAATTCCGAGGAAAAATGGCCCATCCATCGTACTCCCCCTTCATTTCAGGAACAAGAGACTACTACCCAGATGCTGGAGACCGGGCTTAAGGTGATTGACCTTATTACACCCTTTTGCAAGGGCGGTAAGATTGGCGCCTACGGAGGGGCTGGCGTAGGTAAAACCGTCATTATACAAGAGCTTATCCGCAATATTGCTACCGAGCATGGCGGCTTTTCCGTTTTTGCTGGTGTTGGGGAACGCTCCAGGGAAGGCAATGACCTGTGGAATGAAATGAAAGCCTCCGGCGTTATTAATAAGACTGTAATGGTGTTCGGGCAGATGAACGAGCCACCTGGGGTCCGTCTCCGGGTAGCTCTCACTGGCCTCACCATGGCTGAATATTTCCGCGACAGGGAAGGCCAGGATGTGCTTCTGTTTATTGATAACATCTACCGCTATACCCTGGCAGGCATGGAGGTGTCCGCTCTTCTCGGCCGAATGCCCTCTGCGGTAGGCTACCAGCCAACCCTGGCTACTGAGATGGGTGAGCTGGAAGAAAGGATAACCTCTACCAAAAAAGGTTCTATCACCTCCTTCCAGGCCATCTACGTGCCTGCAGATGACTATACCGACCCGGGTATTGTGACCACCTATGGCCACCTGGATGCTATTATCGCTCTGGAGCGCTCCATCGCTGAGATGGGCATCTACCCTGCTGTAGACCCCCTTTCCTCCAACTCCCGCATCCTTGACCCCAAGGTAGTAGGTGAGGAACACTATAGTGTGGCGCGTGGACTCCAGAAGGTACTACAACGCTACAAAGACCTCCAGGACATCATCGCTATCCTGGGTATCGATGAACTATCTGAGGATGATAAACTGATAGTCGGCCGGGCCCGACGTATCCAGAGGTTCTTGTCCCAACCCATGTTTGTCGCCGAGGCTTTTACTGGTTTACAGGGACGCTATGTGCCCATAAAAGAGACTGTGCGCGGTTTCAAGGAAATCCTGGAGGGCAAACACGATGCTTTACCGGAGCAAGCATTCTTTATGGTGGGCACTATAGACGAGGCCGTAGAGAAGGCTAAGAAGCTGGCAGCATAACTATTGGATATTGTGGTTGAACATGTATTCTCATAACGTTGATTGGTTTTACTCAGGGATAAGGGTGAATAGGGGCTGACGACAAATGGCTAAAGTAAAATTAGAGATTGTAACCGCTGAAAAGCTCATATATTCCGAGGATGTAGATATGGTAGTCGCCCCGGGCGTGGACGGCTACCTGGGTATTCTGCCTCATCATACTCCTCTTATGACCATGCTTAACCCCGGAGAGCTCCGCATAAAAAATGGCGGCGAGGAAATAGAAATGGCCATCACCGGCGGCTTTATGGAAGTCAGACCGGATAAGGTCGTGGTACTGGCCGATGCCGCTGAACGGGCTGAAGAGATTGATATCGCCAGAGCCGAAGCTGCCAAGAAGCGTGCTGAGGAAAGACTGGCTGGAAAAGTCCCCGAAGGCGACCTGCTCCGCGCGCAGGCATCCTTAATGCGAGCGCTAATGCGGCTCAAAGTTGCGGAAAAACGGCGCCGAAGGGGAAAACTCTAAGGATATAGCCTATTTTTTAGATTGTTCAGTCTGCTTTAAATAATAGGTCATACTCTGGAGTTTAAGCACGGGGTCAATATCCTGGATGCGGGCAATACCCTTCTGGGGTGTAATAGGCGCATAATTGAGGATGGCT
>JACVQG010000270.1 GCA_015661045.1 Dehalococcoidia bacterium
ATCAGTCCTTTTAGAGAGGGGTTTAGCCGGCGGCCAGATTGTAAATGCCGAACGTGTGGAGAACTACCCGGGCTTTCCCGAAGGCATCTCCGGCATGGAACTGGGGGAGCGGATGTTGGCACAGGCTTCCAAGTACGGGCTCGATATCGCCTACGCCGAAGCTACAGGTGTAGAGCTTAAAGGTAAGATTAAAACCGTACATACTTCCCGGCAGAGCTATACAACCAAAAGCATTATTATCGCCGCTGGTTCCGAGCACCGCAAGCTAGGTGTGCCGGGAGAGAAAGACCTGTTGGGCAAGGGCGTTTCCTATTGCGCTACCTGTGATGCCCCATTTTTCCGGGATCAAAGAGTAGCGGTGATAGGAGGCGGAGATGTTGCCCTTACTGATGCACTGTTTCTGTCCCGTTTTGCCTCCAGGGTAATTATTATCCACCGCCGGCGGGAATTAAGAGCTGCTGGCATCCTTCAAGAACGGGCATCCGCAGAACGGAACATCGAATTCCTGTGGGATACCGTGGTTGAGGCGGTAGAGGGAAACGGACAGGTGCAGAAACTGCGGCTCCGCCGTGTGGATACTAAAGAGAAGAGTACCCTGGCTGTGGACGGGGTATTTGTAGCTATAGGCCTGGAACCAAATACACATTTTCTGGAAGGGAAAATCCCTCTTTCACCCACTAACCAGGTTATAGTTAACGGTTTAATGGAAACCGAGATACCAGGAGTGCTTGCCGTCGGTGATATAAGAGAAAATTCCCCCCGTCAGGCTGTTGCAGCCGCAGGTGATGGGTCTAATGCTGCCATTTCAGTCGTCCGGTACTTGAGAGAGCAATAAAAAAAGTAGGGGCACAGCATGATGTGCCCTTGCTTAGCAAACCCTTTGCCAATATATTGTATTTTACTAAAAAACAAATATTATAAAAACTATGATAAGACTGTGCAGTCCCAGGGATATTCCATCCATCTATGCTATAATAAATGACGCTGCAACCGCTTATAAAGGACATATTCCCCAGGATTGCTATCACGAACCGTACATGTCCTTGAACGAGATGGAACAGGAGATGCAGCGGGTTAGCTTCTACGGATGGGAGGAAGACGGCAAACTGCTGGGGATAATGGGATCGGAACCTATCCTCGATACTACCCTTATTCGCCATGCCTATGTACTCACCGCTCACCAGCGTAAAAGCATCGGCAGCCACCTTTTAGCACATCTGATAGATATTACAAAAACACCAATGTTATTGGTTGGCACCTGGTCGGCGGCAAAATGGGCGATTACTTTTTATCAAAAATATGGTTTCCAACCCCTTTTCAATAAAGATGAACTTCTGTTAAAATACTGGGTAATCCCTGACAGGCAAAGAGAGACTTCAGTCGTGTTAGGATTTAACGTCAAAGGAGGGCGCTAACCATGCCTAAGCAATCATACCCACTGGTATTTCAACCTTTTTCCATAGGTCCCTTGAAACTTAAAAACCGTACAGTTATGGCGCCTATGGCCACCAACACGGCGGATGCGAATGGATTAGTCGTCCAGCAAGGTCTGGACTACTACGAAGCCCGGGCGCGGGGTGGAATAGGACTAATCATCCTGGAAGTGAACTGTATCAAGTCACCACAGGGTAAAAGTGGGCTAGCCCGATATGTAATTGAGGATGACCGGTGCATCCCCGGACTAACGAAAATGGCTGAAGTCATCCATAAACATGGAGCTAAAGCAATCGTGCAGTTACAGCATTCAGGCGCTCAGTCTGTCTGCCGGAGTGTTAACGGCGAAGCGCCGGTAGCCCCTTCAGTCGCCCGCAGCGCCGATGGAGGCGAGACCCGTGCGCTAACAGTGGCCGAGATTCACGAGCTTGCCCGGCTATGGGCACAGGCAGCAGTCCGTGCTAAAAAAGCTGGCTTCGATGGGGTCGAGGTTCATGGCGCTACTAACTACCTTTTGGCCCAGTTTCAATCATCCTACTGGAACAAGCGCACCGATGAATACGGCGGTGATATGAAAAACCGGGGACGCTTTATGGTTGAAGTGCTCCAGGCTATAAAGTCGGCCGTCGGCCCGAATTATCCTTTCTGGGCACGTATAAATGTACAAGAGTTCGGACCCGCAGCCGGGGTAACAGAAGATGACGGGATAAAACTGGCGCAAATGGTAGAAGCTACCGGAGCCTATGCCATCAATGTTACCAGCTTCGGCGGCGGTCCTTACGGCCGTGTGCCACCCATGGGAGTGCCCAAAGGGAACATGTTACCGTTGGCAGAAAAAATTAAAAAGGCCGTAAAAGTACCAGTCATGATAGTTGGACGTCTGGATCCTGCTCAGGGGGAGCAAGCTATCCAGGAAGGTAAGACAGACCTTATTTGTATCGCCCGTTCAATGCTTTCAGACCCGGAATTACCACAGAAATACGCTGAGGGCCGCCCGGAGGATGTGATGCCCTGCATTTCCTGTGGCTACTGTAATGACTCTCTCAGGACTAAGAGTTCCGTGCAATGTGTGGTTAACCCGGCTCTGTGCTTTGAGAAAGAGTTAGCCGTGACACCGGTTTCCAAACCGAAGAATGTGCTTGTAATTGGTGGTGGGCCAGCCGGGATGGAAGCCGCCAAGATAGCCGCGATGCGGGGCCACAAAGTCACGCTCTACGAGCAAGAAAAGAAGCTGGGCGGACAATTAAACCTGGCAATCCTGCCGCCTTTCAAAGAACCTCTGAAGGATTTACTCCACCACCTAACCAGTCAGATGCCAAA
The DNA here is from genome assembly GCA_015661045.1 of Dehalococcoidia bacterium. GTDB lineage: Bacteria > Chloroflexota > Dehalococcoidia > JACVQG01 > JACVQG01 > JACVQG01. Next base: position 2,755 of record JACVQG010000270.1, read on the forward strand.
ACTTGGGGTTAAAGTGGAACTGGGCAAAAAAGCCACCTCCTCGGTAGTAAAAAAACTCAATCCTGATGCTATAATTGTTGCAACGGGAGCGGAGCCTTTCTTACCGCCGATACCAATACGGGATTCCAAACCGGTTGTTCAAGCTATAGATGTTCTCTCCGGCAAGGCTAAGGTAGGTGAAAGGGTAGTGATAGTCGGCGGTGAACTGGTAGGGTGTGAGACTGCGGAATACCTGGCAGAGAAAGGAACCAAAGTAACGGTAGTGCGGAGAGGCCCTGATATGGCAACCAAGGTGCGTCCTGGCGCCCGGACAGTGCTCCTGGAACGCCTGAACAAAAAGGGTGTGACTCTTATCCCTGGGGTCTCATCTTATGATGAAATTAATAAAGATGGGCTGGTACTCACCAGGAACGGCCAGAAACAGGTCATTTCTGCAG
>JACVQG010000271.1 GCA_015661045.1 Dehalococcoidia bacterium
TATGCGTGTTTTCAAGCCCAAGCAGGCTGAGAAATGTGGCATCACAATTACCGGGTGGGAGACTTTCGACCAGCATCCGGAGCTAATACTTTTTGAGGGATATCTTACTAAATTCAATGAAGCATTCCTGGAAAAGCGCGAGGCATAAAGTTTAAACACCGCTCGTGAGAGAGTGACTACCACATTGCATAGATAGACACCTCATCTATCGGATGGAGCAAGAACGTATTAAAATGGATTATATGTAGTAGCTCTTTTGAGGTGTTTATATGTCGATAAAAGTTCAAAAACGCGAAAGCACAGTAGTTCGGCAAAAAGAGATAATAGATGCTGCACGGAAATTGGTTAGTAAGTATGGTAGTGAGCATCTTACCGTCAAGAGAATTGCTGACGAAGTTGGAATTACCCAGGGGGCAATCTATAGGCATTTTAAAAGTAAGCGAGACATACTTTCTTTTCTCGCTGATCATATTCAGGATACCCTTATAGGTGATATTCAGAAGGGCACTGAGTCAAGTCGAAGCCCCAAACCTGTAGAGATTCTGGAGAATGTTTTAAGGAACCATTTATCTTCTATCGCACAAAGAGAGGGCATATCCTTTCAGGTTATTGCTGAAATAATCAGCCTGGGTGACAAGAAACTCAATAAGAAAATACTCGGTATCATAAACAGCTATACAGGCCGTATACAAGCCATACTGGCCGAAGGGGTTAAGGCCGGCGAAATAAGAGAAGATATAGACCTGGAGGCAACGGCGGTCGTGTTCTTTGGTATGGTTCAAGGTTTAGTCAGTATCTGGACTCTGAGTAATCACGGATTCAAGTTACAGGAAAAAAGCGACCCTTTGTGGAAGGTCTTCCGGGAGCTTTTAGCCAGGCGCTGAAGACGTTCAGAGGGAGGATGTAATGCTGTATTCTTTAAATTTTCAAGTAATTATGCGAAGTAATCACAGGAGTTTGCATGAGTTTAACATGGATAACCATCGGTTTAGGACTAATTTTCGTTGTCGTTTTACTCGCGCCGTTCCTGATAAAGAGGGTGGAGGCGAACCTGGAGTTATTCCTGTTTATTATGGGGGCCATTGCAGCTTCTGTGTCAGCGGTATGGAGTATGCATCTGGTAGAGGAGGCCCTGGTTGAACCAATTAAAATAACGGCTGCGGTATTTCTGGCAGGTTTACTCTTCCACTATTTCCGCCATCAAATACGCAGAGGTGTTAACGGCATCATAAAAAAGATTGCATTCCGCCCCTTTGTTTTTGTGGTTATCGTGGTGCTTGGATTGCTATCCAGCTTAATATCGGCGATTATCGCAGCCCTTGTACTGGTAGAGGTGGTCATTGCAACCGGTATTGCACGCCGGACGGCTATTAAAATGATTGTCATAGGCTGTTTTGCCATAGGTCTTGGAGCGGTTCTAACTCCATTGGGTGAGCCTTTATCCACAATTGCTATTGCCAAACTAAAGGGGGAACCATATAACGCGGGTTTTTTCTATTTGTTTGACTTGTTAGGATGGTTAGTTATTCCCGGGGTATTCGCTTTTGGCGCCCTGGCAGTTATTTTAGTCGGGGCTAAACGGCAGACTGACACTGTGTTGGAGTCGAAAGAGAAAGAAGAGACATTGATTCATGTTGCGGTGCGCGCCGGGAAGGTGTACTTGTTCGTAATGGCGCTGATTCTTTTAGGCGGGGGCTTCAAGCCGTTAGTAGATATTTATTTCATCCATATACCTGCATTCGCTTTATACTGGGCTAACTCAGCCTCTGCGGTTTTGGACAACGCCACTTTAGCAGCCGCTGAGATCGGGCCTAACTTGAGTGAATTACAAATCAAGAGCGCTTTGATGGCGCTGCTTATATCAGGGGGAGCTTTAATTCCAGGTAATATTCCAAACATCATCTGTGCGGGAAAACTGAAAATCGGGATGAGGGAATGGGCATCGGTTGGTATCCCCATAGCAATTATAGTCATGGCTATATATTTCCCGCTCGTATTTATTCTCCGTTAGAACCGTCCTTTTTAATAAAGAACGTATCGGGTGCTATTCAAAGATCATTAAAGCTGTAAATAAAGGGGTTAGATAAACATGCCAGCAAGAACAAGGCCACAAAAAAGAAGGAGCCGAAGCCGAACGGGGGTATCCAGTACACCGCCAACCAGACCTCAACAACAGGATGCTACGGCTATAATATCTCGGCAAGCAAACATACAACAAAGACCAAAAGGGGCAGAGCCGGATTATAGCTATGTTTTCAGGGACCTGAAACACACAGCCATTATAGTGGGTGGCATTGTGGCTGCTTATATTATCCTTCGTTTCACTTTGCTGAGGTAAATGTTTTGCAAAACTGAGGTTAAAGCCCTAAAATACCGATTGGCAATCGTAGCACCCCGCTACATCGGGGCGGGCGATGTGAAGTCGGGTTAGGAACCCCGACCTACAGATTGAATTGCTGTTTTCGGTGTAATTACTGAATCTTGACGTTTGTCATTCGCTTTATTAAAATTCAAAAGTATCTATTATTGCAAAAATGCGGTTGCGATATATAACTTATTGCGTAAGACAAAAGAGGGTAAAGGCATGATCTATTCGGGGTGGCGAGCCGTCTTCATTTTTGTCCCTTTATTTATATTGATACTATTGTCCGGTTGTGATTCTAAAGGTCCGGATGTTACTGACTCTGTAACGCCAACAACAGGGCCTACCGTCACACCGGCGCCGATATCGAACCCCACAACTCCGTCTACTACCGCACCTAAACCAACTGTCATTGTTCCCACCCCCACCCCCACACGGACACCCTCTCCTACACCCAGACCTGTCACAGCCAAACCGCAAGAATTGGTTATTCGGCTCGACCAGTTCCCGCTCCCCGGCTTCAAAGTAACCGACGACCTGTCTATGGACGAAGGCCAGGTATGGAGACGGAGGTTCACTGCGCTTGACCAGGGATCTACTGGATATAACTGGCTCCTCGTTGATGTCCGCTCCTTGTCCCGCCCCACAGCAGAGTCATGGATAAAAGCTCAGGACTGTGTCTGGAGCGGAAGTGGCGGCACATCACCCGCGGGCAGTTTCGAAATCACCACGGCGCCAACGCTGGGGGATGGGGCGAAGGCTTGCCGCTTTACATGGGCGACTGGCAGCCGGCTCTATACATATGCCACGGGGTCCCGAAAT
>JACVQG010000272.1 GCA_015661045.1 Dehalococcoidia bacterium
ATTTGTTTCCTCAAAATACACCAACATGGTTACGTTGTATTTCTTAGTGAAGCCCTCTGTCAATTTTTGCTTGTGCTCATACACGCGCCGCTCAAGGTCAGTGGTCACACCAATGTACAGTGTCCTCGAAACATTTGACATGATGTAAATGTATTATTGGAACGCGTTACCGGTCATACGCCTCCGAAGCGGGCTACACATAAATGGCACAGGAGATTCTTCGCCTATGGCTCAGAATGACAGATGCCCCATCCCTGTCATTCTGAAGGAGCGAAGCGACTGAAGAATCTCTTGTATCTTCATTGCGTCCGGCCACGATTGCGTTGATCAACCTACAAATTGTTTAATTCTTTGGAACGGATTCAGATGTAATGTTGGTCAAATCTTGTTACTACGACCTGAAAAAGCTACTCAACGATTAATGGAACTAGAGATTCTTCACTGCGTTCAGAATGACAGCGGGCTACTACTTGGTCTTGGCGGGCTTGTTGAGGGCTTTAGACAGGTTGGCCATCTCGATGGCGCTGACAGCGGCGTCGAAGCCTTTATTGCCCTGTTTGGCGCCAGCCCGCTCGATAGCCTGTTCCAGGGTATCGGCGGTGATGACGCCAAAAATAACTGGCACTCCTGTATCCAGGGATACATGGGCGATGCCTTTGGAAACCTCGGCAGCTATATAATCGAAATGAGGGGTGCCCCCGCGGATAACAGTCCCTAATCCGATAACGGCGTCATACTTGCCAGTCTGGGCCATCTTCTTGACTATCAAAGGAATCTCAAAGGAGCCGGGCGTCCACGCCACATCTATGTTGGCCTCCATCACGCCGTGGCGTTGCAACCCGTCCTGAGCGCCCTCCAATAGCTTGCCTGTGATAAATTCATTAAAACGGGAAACCACAATACCTATTTTAAGGCCCTGACCGAGTAATAGTCCTTCGAATTTCTGACCCATAGATTAGTCCTCCCCTACGCCCCCTCTTTTGGAGAGAGCTATATTCTTAGGTAGTTGCCCCTGAAATAAATTCCAAATCCCAAGGCACCAAATCCCAAATAGAGAGTGTGGGATTTGCGATTTGTGTTTTGTGTTTTAATCTTTGTGGTCTTCGACATTGAGCAACCGGGAGACGCCCAGTTTATGCCCCAATTTCTTCTCTTTGGTTTCCAGGTAATGGAAGTTGTGCGGGTTGGGCGGCGCAATAATAGGTACGCTCTCTACAACCTTAAGCCCATAGCCCTCCAGACCCACTACCTTCTTCGGGTTATTGGTAAGCAACCGGATCGTGCGCACACCGAGGTCGGCCAGTATCTGAGCGCCAATACCGTAGTCCCGCAGGTCAGGGGCAAAGCCCAGGGCGCGGTTAGCTTCAACGGTATCCATTCCCTTATCCTGAAGGGCATATGCTTTTATCTTATTGTGGAACCCGATACCCCGCCCTTCCTGACGCATATACAACAGGACCCCCCTACCTTCTTCGGATATACTCTGTAATGCCAAAGCCACCTGTTCACCGCAATCGCACCGCAGGCTGCCAAAGACGTCCCCTGTCAAACATTCACTGTGGACCCTCACCAACACTGGTCCGCCGCTGGTCATATCACCTTGTACCAAAGCCACATGTTCATCGGGGTCAATGCTGCTTTTATAAGCAATGGCTATAAAATCCCCATAACGTGTGGGCAAGCGAGCCTCAGCCACCCTCTGGACAAGTTTCTCGTGATGGCGGCGGTAGGCAATCAGGTCAGCCACACTGGCTATCTTGACGCCGAGTTGAACAGAGAGCTTCTCCAGCGCGGGCATCCGGGCCATTGTACCATCTTCATTCAGAATTTCGCAGATAACCCCTGCGGGGTAAAGCCCTGCCAGCCGGGCCATGTCAACAATTGCTTCGGTATGTCCTGCCCGGACCAGGACTCCACCCTCTCGGGCCCTCAGGGGAAACGTATGGCCGGGGCGAGCTATGTCCTCCGGCCGGGTGGCCGGGTCTATCAGCGCTTTTACCGTAGCTGCGCGGTCATGAGCCGAGATTCCAGTGCTTACCCGGTGTTTGGCCTCCACAGATATTGTGAAAGCAGTGCCGTGCCTGGATGTATTATCCTGGACCATAAGAGGGATATTAAGCTCATCGAGCTTCTGTCCCGTAAGAGGCATACAAATAAGGCCGCGAGCATGCTTGGCCATAATATTAATGACCTCGGGGGTTACCTTTTCCGCAGCTATGACCAGGTCGCCTTCGTTCTCCCTGTCTTCATCATCCACAAGGATTAAGAACCTTCCCTGCTGGATTTCCTTGATTGCTTCTTCGATGCTAATTAAAGGCACAGTTTATTCTCCAGACATATTTTTAACGGTGGACAAAGCCATGTTCAGCCAGAAAATCCAGGGTGACGCCGGTGGAAGCTGGTTGCAGTAGTTTTTCTATGTATTTGGCCACGATGTCCGCCTCCAGATTAACCATCGCACCGATATTTTTTGTTCCCAGGTTGGTGTTATGCCGGGTATAGCCGACCAGAGATACAACAAAGGAGGTAGCGTCACAGGAAACCACGGTAAGGCTAACGCCGTCCACAGCTATAAAACCTTTTTCTACTATATAACGTCCTATTTCCCCGGGTGCGGAAAACCGGGCTAGAATAGCGCTAGATTCACGGGCTAGTGATATGATTTGGCCTGTGCCATCAACGTGGCCCTGTACCAGATGTCCGCCTATACGTCCGGCGAGGGTGAGAGCCCTTTCCAGATTTACCGGATCTCCTGACTGGAGACGGCCCAAATTTGTGCGGCGCAGGGTTTCAGGCATAACCTCAATAGTAAAACTATCTTTTGATAACGATGTCACCGTCAGGCAGGCCCCGTTCACCGAGATGCTGTCCCCCAGATTTGTCCCTTCCAGGACTTTTCTGGCGGATATAGTTAAACGCCCTCCGCTGAATTCCTTGAGCAGTCCTATTTCTTCAACAATACCTGTAAACACTACGCCTATCCTACCACAATTTTAATTTTGGGGAAAATATCTTTGTAGAAAATGGGAGCAGATAGTTGGAGGTTTATTCCGAGGTAGCTTCCATATCCTTTGTGTACGCTACTGCCAGCAATTCCTCTCCTATCCGGTAAAGGCGAGGTTTGATAAGTCGGAGTGCTTTATCTATGGTATCTACCCCTTTACCTTGCACTGGAGACCCTTGCCTCCAATGATAAGAGGGGCTATGAAAGTATAAACTTTGTCTACCAACTTGTAGTCAAAAAAGGAGCCCAACAATGTGCCTCCACCCTCCACCAGCACGCTCGTAACCTGCCGTTTACCCAGAGCCTTTAACAATTCCCGAATCTCCACATTGCCTTCGCGAGCCGGTAACTCGAGTGTCTCAGCTCCGGCGGATATCAGGGCTTTGCGAATCGGGGGTGGCAAGGGATGGGCTATCGCTAAAAGAGTAGAACCAGGTTCCTTTAAGCATCGTGCAGAGGCGGGGGTACGCCCGTGGCTATCCACAATTACCCGTAGCGGGGTCTTTACTATCGTATCATCTACCCGGGCGGTTAACCGCGGGTCATCACGGATGACGGTGTTCACACCCACCATAACGGCGTCTACCTGCTTGCGCAGACGGAGACTGAAGGTGCGGGACTCTGCACCGCTAATCCACTGGGAATCCCCGGTCCATGTAGCCAGCTTACCGTCCAGACTCATAGCAAATTTGGCTATGATGAAGGGTAGCCCCGTGGTAATATATTTAAAGTAAGCCTCGTTTATCTCCCTGCAATCCTCGGCACAATCGCCTTCCAGTGTCTTAATGCCAGCGGCTTCCAGGGCCTCTTTTCCCTTGCCGTCAACCTGGGGATTGGGGTCGCGCAGGGCAAACATTACCTCTGAGATACCGGCATCAATTATGGCATTCGTGCAGGGAGGTGTATGGCCGGATTTTGGGGGACAACAGGGTTCCAGTGAAACATACATGGTAGCCCCTTTAGCTTTAGAACCTGCCTGCGCCAGGGCAACTACCTCTGCATGTGCGCTGCCCGGGGGTTGGGTAAACCCTTCACCCACTACAACACCGTCTTTTACGATGACAGCTCCGACTGCCGGGTTAGGGCTGGTCATTCCCCATGCCTTCCGGGCTAACCTGAGGGCATGCTTCATATGTTCCGGGGATGTTGTCAAGGTTTTTGCTCCCTCTTTTCTTGAAAATCCCTATAGTAGCGACTGGGGGTAGGCTCTGTTTGCCCCTTGTAACGGCTGCCTAATCCTTCACATCCATAGGGCCTATCCACCGGCGAAGTAAGGCGAAGGAATGAAATCTGTCCGATTCTCATGCCATAATAAAGCGTCACCGGCAGTTTGGCTACATTTGATAGTTCCAGGGTAAGATGGCCGCTCCAACCGGGGTCCACATAACCAGCAGTAGAATGTATAAGAAGACCTATCCTGCCCAGGGAACTTTTTCCCTCCAGCCGGGCTACCAGATCATCGGGTATCGTGAGAGATTCTACTGTACTTCCCAGAACGAACTCGCCAGGATTTAGAAAAAAGGGACTACCATCGGGGATTTCTACCATTTCAGTCAGGTCATCCAGCTTCTGCTTCACATCTACATAAAAGGGTTGCCGTCCGGTGCGAAAGACTAAAATTTTCTTATCCAGATGTACATCTACACTGGCAGGCTGGATACAGTCTGTGTCCAGGGGGTCGATAATAATACGACCCTGAGCGATCTCTTCTTTGATGGTGTGGTCACTAAGGACCATTTATTCTCCCTGGATAGACAAATCCGAGATTTTGCCTGTAAAGTCTAGGTAGGTTGAAAATTGAAGAAGTACCACAGCTATATATATATTGTAACACCGCTATCAGGGCGGTGCAAGTTGAAGGGGCGTCCAGGCAGGGTCTTTGCATTGTCACCCTGAGTTCCGACTTGTCGGGCCGAAGGGTCTGGTGTGGGACACTCCCCACCTCCTTCCCCAGATGCTTCGCTTTGCTCAGAGCTTGTGAATTTATTGCGTTTTCCCCCAAACAACAGACTCTTGGTTTTGACAGCACGGGTTATCTTTATCCGTTTGGGATCAGACGCCCGAT
>JACVQG010000273.1 GCA_015661045.1 Dehalococcoidia bacterium
CAGGAACATAGAACCCCAGGAGGCCCTCATATAAGCGCACATGTCTCTTGTATAGCCTCTCCGTTCCACCTCTTCCAGGCATTCCATCAGTAATTTTGAGCCGCCTTCACGGGTGATGTACACCCCCCATGGTTCGCCGCCGAGGTGCACGAAGTCGCCGATACCGGCTATAATCTCCTTAGGCGCATTCATATTGCCCATGATTAGTAGTTTGCCATGTTCGTGAGCTTTCATGGCCTCGTCAAAATGCCGTAACCTTAGCTCTTTAGCCCATTCGTACGTTTCCAGAGGCTCGGTCTTATAAGTAGTAACCATCTCAGGCCACCTCCATTTCCAGCATCTCCAGGAAGGCTTCGGTGCGGGTCTGTACCGAACCCCGATGGAGTGTAACATCCAGCTCTAATGCGTAGGTCGGAATACCATTCTCCTCCAGCGCTTTACGAACATGGGGCAAATCGAAGGCATGTGGGGTGCAGAATTTTTGATGGACAAGCAGCGCCCCCCGGACATTAAATTCTTTTGCCAGATTGACAATATGAGCCAGGCGCTGCCGCTCGTTAACGTCCTTCACCGGGCACCGGGGCCGTGTAATATACCGCTCAGCGATGGCTGATAAACGGTCTTCCTGTTCAGGAGTCTGATTCCAGAAATAGCGGCTCCCCATGCAAAACTCATCAATAACTATATTGGCGCCTTTCTCTTCAATGATTTTGTAAAGCTCCAGGTCATGGTTCTCGCTGCCCACAATCATCAGCCGCGCACCGGCGGGGATTTTCGACTGCCGATGGGGTATCTCAGAGATAACTTGTTCAAGCCATTTGCTATGCTCTACCTTGTCGCTGAGCATACTGGATAGCACCATCGCCCCCGCCTCAGCCCCGGAAACAAGTGGCGTGTCAGGCTTGCGTAATTCATAGACCTGCCGAAGTAGCTTCCGGTTTGTATTCAACGTATCAATTCCCCTGTCGAGATCCTTATCGGTGATAGGTTTGCCGGTCCACTGCTCCAGGCTTTCTTTGAACCGCAAAAACTCGTCTATCAAGCGCTCTTTAGACCGGGGCGAGCCCAGCACCGCCGGCATACCTATAAAATGGCTGAACGCTATAGGTATGTTAAGGCTCCAGGACCAGAACGCCTGCATCATGTGCATACAGGATTTTGCCAGCACTATGCCATCCAGATAGTCATATTTCCCTGTCAGCCCCTGGGCCAGGCAATCGCGGCAAAAAGGGCAGTACATACTGGGGATATGAGACTCGCTAACCTCGGAAGGCTCATTCGACCCGATGATACGCACCGGCAACATCCCGGCGGCATAAATAATTTCCTCAGGCGTGTAGGTACAGAAGTAACCTATAACCTTGCCCCCGGTGCGGGCTTTCCACTCCTTAGCATAATCGTGCCGGTTATTAACTACATCCTGAAATGAGACCATATAATGTTACCTTTCCTTTCGTAGGTTTTACTCCATCAAATAATACACTCGTATTTCTCCCGAAAATAGCATCCAATAATTCCCTCTCCCTTGACGGGAGAGGATTAAGGTGAGGGTGAATACTACTGCGCTATTAAAGTAATAGCCTTTCGTCAAACTGATAGGCGAGAGTGTATCATTTACTCCCTAAAATATCAAGCGCTGTTACCTGTCCAAAATTCACCACCAGTTGAATTTCGCCAAAGGGAGAGTTTTTTCAACTGGTTGGTGCAAGTTTCTGATCCAGACCCAGCTTTACCTTGATTTGTGGGTCACTTTTTTTATAGCAGATTAAGGTTGTTAGGATTTTCCGACCTAACCCCCTTGCCCCCTTCCCATGTCGGGAAGGGGTGGTAGAGACACGGCATGCCGTGTCTCTACATAGCAACATCTATTCCCACCCAAGGAAGGTGTTGGGGGTCAGGTCTGTTCCGGCTTATCGGAATCGTCTGCATTGGAATTATTTGATGGTGGATTATAGCTGTGGATTTTAATCCACCTCTGTTGACGCATGAAGTTTAAGGCTGTATACTTCCGCCAAGTGTGTTCGAGGTATCTCCAATTTCCTTTTTCGGCATTTGGATTTTGAACTTCCCTTCGACAGGCTCAGGGCAAGATTTGAGATTTGGGATTTGGTTCCCCATCTACATGGGGACAAGGCTTGGTATTTATAACAGAAAGGGGTGTCTCGATGGCTCTCGTAAATGGCGGACAGTTGCTGACCAAATCTTTGCTGCACCAGGGAACCGAAATTATCTTTTTTATTGAAGGCGACCCTTTCCTTAAAACCCAGAGATACTTAGCGAAGGAACCAATCAGGCTGCTGGATGTACGACATGAGCAAGCGGCAGCTATGATGGCCCATGCCTATGCACGGGTGACAGGGGGCAAACCCGGGGTGTGCATGGCTGCCGCGGGGCCGGGCGTAACCAATCTGGTCACCGGTGTAGCCAATGCCTTTAGCGACTGCGCTCCAATCGTAGTCCTGGGCGGCTCTTTCCCCGGTAACGAGGCTGATATGGGAGCCTTCCAGGAGCTTGACCAGTTGAATATGATGCGGCCCATCACTAAATGGGCAGTAAAGGTGCCGGTAACCCAGCGTATCCCCGAGTATCTGGAACTGGCATTCCGTACCGCCACGAGCGGCCGGCCCGGGCCGGTTTACCTCGACCTGCCCCTTGACATACTATCTAAAGAGGTTGAAGAGGACAAAGTAAATTTCCCCGGTCACTATCCCACGCCAGCCCGCCCCCTCGGAGACCCTGCCCTTATAACCAAAGCCATAGACCTGCTTAAAAACGCTCAGCGGCCAGTGCTTCTAACCGGATCAGGGATTATCTGGTCGGGAGCTTCAGACCAGCTTCGGGAGTTCGTGGACACCGTTGGTATACCTTTATTCACCACACCTCAGGGTCGCGGTGTGATTCCGGAAGACCACCCACTATGTCTTCCTGCTGCCCGCAATTTTGCCTTACGCAACGCCGATGCAATACTGATAGTCGGGACGCGCCTCAACTTTGTGTTCACCTTTGGACGCACCCCCCGCTTTGACCCGGCTGTAAAAGTAATCCAGGTAGATATTCAACCTGAATACATCAGTCATAACAGGCCGGTAGATGTGGGCATTGCCGGGGATGCCAAAATGGTGCTGGGACAACTTATACAGGAGGCCCGTGGAAAGCTTACGGGCTGGGCAAAG
>JACVQG010000274.1 GCA_015661045.1 Dehalococcoidia bacterium
ACCTTGTAGCCCTGGTAGACAAGGCCTTTATCCCACAGCTGTTTTATCGTCCACCAGCCGCTCTCTATATAGTTATTTTCCATGGTGACATAGGGATGCTCCAGGTCTACCCAGAAAGCGATACGCCCGGTGAGGGTATTCCACTCTTTGAGATAGCGGAAAACGCTGTCCCGGCACATGGCATTGAACTTGGCGATGCCGTACTCCTCGATTTCCTTCTTGTTCTTCAGGCCGAGTTGTTTTTCCACCTCCAGCTCTACCGGCAGGCCGTGGGTGTCCCAGCCGGCGATACGGGGGGTGTAGTAGCCCTTCATGGCCTTGTAACGGGGGATAACATCCTTGAAGACGCGCGCCAGCACGTGGTGGATGCCGGGGTTACCGTTAGCCGTCGGCGGTCCCTCGTATAGAGTGAAGCGTTCTTTCCCCCGGCGCTGCTCGACACTGCGCTGGAAAATGCCTTTCTCCTGCCAGAAATGGAGTAACTTTTCTTCCAGCTGCGGAAAATATACTTTGCTGGTTACCGGTTTAAACATACCCAATTCCCCCTGCTAATAAACAAAAAGCCCGTCCCTTAGAGGGACGGGCTTAATAAACCCGCGGTACCACCCTGCTTCCCCCCCCGATATAATCGGGGGGAACACTCACTCATCAGTAATAACGGTCGATGACTCCGGCCAAGTCTACTAATCCTTCACAAGTGAAGGACGTTCGGTTGGCAGCTCGGGAGGGATTTTCGGAGAGCGGGACACATCTGCTCACACCGTACCAGACTCGCTCGGTGCCGGTAGCTCTCTTACTCTTCTCCGTCTTCGCTGGTGGCGAGAGTTTAACACATTATGTTCAGGAAAATCAACATTGGGGGCTAGGGACCAGGGGTTGGGGATTAGAGGGATGCCCGCTCCATTTGTTTCATCAAAAATAATATGGAAATGAGCCTGAGGGGAAATTGTTCGAGCCTAATTCTTGGTTTGTTTACCGGTTGATTTGCCAATAACAACCTCTAGTCTCCTTTTCGCGCTAGGAAAAAATAAAAATTTCGGCAAACAATAGTGTGTGAGGGGTATAAAATTGAGCGTGAATTGTTTTTTGTTTACCATTTGATTTGGACAATCAACCTCCGGTATAACCGCCGAGTTGCTATTAGTGGTTGGCTCAGTTCTCATAATGGTAAGTATAGTACACATGTTCTACAGGGTGTCAAGTGGGTTTTGTCGCCGGATTACCCTTGCACCATGACTAACGCGGGATTATAATCAGCCTAGTCTGAAGACTATAGGGGGATATTATGACAGGAGATATCGCCATATTTGAGGAACATCAAATACGCCGTCATTATGATGAAACCACAGAGACCTGGTATTTTTCCGTGGTGGATATTATCCAGGTTTTGATACAACAACCGGATTATCAAGCTGCCAGAAATTATTGGAAAGTCCTGAAAAATAGACTTAAGAAAGAAGGCAGTGAGTCGGTTACATTTTGTAACCGACTGAAAATGGAAGCCTCCGATGGCAAAAAATATCTGACCGATGTTGCCAGTGCCGAAACACTCTTACGGCTTATCCAATCGGTACCCAGCCCCAAAGCGGAACCGATTAAACTCTGGTTAGCCAAAGTTGGTTATGAGGTTTAAGATTTGTTCTTGGAAGCCCGAGTATTCGATGCTGTCTAAATGATCATCTAATTTTTTGGCCCTTGCTTTTAACGATTTCAGCTCGCTTTTTATTTTGGGGAGATCCTTTTGTATCTCTCCCATATCGGCTAATAATTTACCCACTGCATCTGGACTTGTGGAATCTGAGTTAGTCATGGCTTACCCCCATAAAGAGTAAAATCATTATAGGGAGGAGCAAGTGGGGTGTCAAACAAACTTATAAGAATCAGAGATGTAAGTATCCCTGACCGTGTATACTACTCGGCCATCTTCTTGGGCATGAGAATGACCTTGCGTCCCTCACCTATCCCGACGCTCTCCGTGGTTACGTCAGGGTCGCCGGTCAGTGTTACGTGGATTATACGCCTCTCGAAAGAAGACATCGGCTCAAAGGCATAAGGCTTGCCCTGCATCTTCACCTGCTCCGCCATTTGCCGGGCTAAACTTTCCAATGCCAGGTAACGGCGCTCTTTATACCCTTCGATGTCGATTATTATGGACTCGCGGCTCTTCGTCTCATTACTGACCATGAGCCGGACGAGATACTGCAGGCTGGCGAGGGTCTGCCCGCGCCGTCCAATCAGAATACCGAGATCAGGCCCGGTGACATCCAGGGTGATGGATGGTGCTTCCTCGGGCATAGTTTCCGTTCGCGTCGTGACCGTCCCCTCCATCCCCAGCATCCCCAGCAGTTTTTCCAGGACGGCCTTGGCTGCCCCGGCAACGTCGACTTGAGGCATGGCTGCCAGCGGTGTTACCCTGACCACGGCCGGCTCCGACCCCAATCCCAGTATTCCTGCCCTACCCTCGTTTATTATGCTGACTTCCACCGCCTCCCTGCTTACGCCTAGTTGATCCAGGGCGGTTTGAATTGCTTCCTCCACGGTCTTGCCGCTGAATTGGTTTTCCATCGTCTACCCCTTCGGGCAAAGAAACCGGCTCGACGGTTTTGGCCTCTTGTCGAACCGGCTGCCCTTTAATTTTCTTGTCGCCGCTTGTTTTCTTAGCCGTTATTCCGGGTATGACCAGTCCGCCCCACCCGGTAACAAAATACTGCATAACTATACCGATAATATTCGATGCTGCCCAGTAAAGGGCCAGCCCGCTGGGAAATTGCAACGTAAGAAAGGCGAACATTATGGGCATCATCCAGAGCATCATCTGGCTCTGGGACTGTTGTTGCGGGTCGGTGCTCTGTACCGTGGTCATCTTTTGCTGTACCCACATTGAGGCGCCGACCAGAATAGGTAAAATTATGAGCCTGTCCGGTGCGGCCAGGTCCAGCCAGAGAAACCGGCTTTCCAGAGGCACCAGGGAGAACCCCAGCGACCAGGAAGAATAAAGGCTCCGGGATAGACTCAGAAAATCCTCCGGAGCTACCGCTAAAACTTTGATAATCGCCTGATAAAGAGCTATCCAGACCGGCATCTGTATCGCCATGGGTAAGATACAACCCAGCGGATTCATTCCCGACTGCTTGTAAAGCTTCATCTGCTCTTCGGCCAGTTTTTGTTTATCT
>JACVQG010000028.1 GCA_015661045.1 Dehalococcoidia bacterium
GTCCCTGGGTTGCGGCCCCGCCGGGCCTTTGAGATGAAGCTCCTGGTGGAGTACCCCCTGTCCTATTACCACCGGGGGTAGTTCGTTGCCCTGCGGCAACCTGTGAATCCAGGGTTATAAAGAGCTAATAGTTAACCACACCCGACTGTACAGTGGATACGGGAGAAATGGAAGTCACCTTTCCTTGTATCGAAGTATTAGGCAATGCATCCATCGAGATTTGGACATCCTGGCCAACTTTCACCTGGATCACGCTGGTCTCATCCAGTATTGCCTCCATGCGTAATTTGTTGGGGTTCACCATAACTATGTGTACGGCGCTTCCACCCACTGAATCGCCCACCTCGCCGACCACGCTGGCTATCATTCCGTCAAAAGGAGCGACGATTGTGGCTTTAGCCAGATTGTCTTTGATCCGGCCTGGCGGTTAGCAATATCCAGCGGTTCGGGGCCGGCCTTTCTTTTTTTCAAATCCTCCTGGGCTTTGGCCAGGTTGGCTTTAGCGTTCTCCAGGGCGAACTGGCGGTTAGCGACTTCCAATGGCTCAGGTCCGGCTTTACGTTTTTTTAAGTCTTCCTGAGCTTTTATCAGATTTGCCTTAGCGGTCTCTAAATTGTATTGCCGTATGGCCACGTCTACCGGGACATCCCCGAGTTTACGGTCGAGGTCTTCCCGTGCTTTTTTAACAACATCCTGGGCTTTAGAAACTGCGACTTCGGCATTGGCTACATTCTTATCCCCTGTCTCCTGTGCAATTCTGGCGTTGTCTCTGACTCTAAGCAGTGATTGCCAGGCGGTCTCTACCGAATTGGAAATGGTTTCTGTATTGAAGAGGACCCGGGGATCCATATAAATGGAATCTCCAGTTAGATTAATTTTAATTATAAGCTTATATTTTTCTTGCTCCTGGCGCAGAAGTTCCTGGGTATCGGAGACGCTGCGGTCCCTGCTAAATTTAACTGTTTCGAAGTCTTGCTGGGCTACAGCCAGGGTTTTTTGAGCGCTATCAACCGCAGATTGGAAGTGAGCTACGTCCTCGTCGGTCTTCGTAGTTTGGGCTTTACTTAAGGCATTTGTAGCGTCTCTCATCTGAGCCTGAGCCGCTGCTACAGCGGCCTCGGCAGACGCAATATCGGAAGGGGTGTACGGACTGAGGTTATAGGGTGTCTGCACATCCTGATAGGCTTTCTCGGCGCCTTTTAACTGGGATTGAGCTGAAGCCACAGCAGCCTCGGCAGACGCAATATCGGAAGGGGTGTACGGACTGAGATTGTAGGGTGTCTGCACATCCTGATAGGCTTTCTCGGCGCCTTTTAATTGTGCTTGAGCTGAAGCCATACCAGCCTCTGCCTGAGCTACTGCACCTATATCATAGAGGTCTTGCGTATCTTTCATGGCCTTTTCTGCAGATTTTACGCCGGTTTCGGCGTCTCTCATGGCCCTTTCCAGGTCAAGGGTATCCAACCGGGCTAGAACCTGCCCCTTTTTGACAGTGGTACCCATCTCAACGAGCCGCTCTTTAATTGTACCGCTGGAGACAAAAGTCAGGTTGGCCTTCTCCGGACTGGCAAGGTTTCCGCTGGATGTAACCTTCATCTGCAAACTACCCCGTTTAACATCCACAACCTGTCCCTGAGGTGTTTCGGCGGCAGTTTTGGGGCTTATTAATTTTGTATATGCAACAAATCCACCACCCGCAAGAGCTAACGATAATACAATTATTAATATAAGTTTTCCAGCCTTCATCGAGCCTCCAATATTGGTATTAATTTCTAATTTACGGTATTCCCACGCAAGGTATTTAATAAACGCAGGCATAAAGAGTTAGATTCCAGATAGACTATATTCAAATTTCCATACCTTATAATATTATAACGGTTGAGTTGGTCTGAGGATAGCCAAATTTTATTAAATTTATTCCCCCTACCCTTTTATAACCCCCAGAGGACGTGTCCGCGCTACTTTTTTGGAGATGCCCGACTGTTCGACTACCTCTACTACCTGGGCAACATCCTTGTACGCTGTGGATGCTTCTTCAGCCAGCCCCGATCTGCTTCCAGCCATGACTGTGATGCCCCGTTCCGATAGATCACGGGCAACATCGTGTCCTTTCAGGCTCCGTTTAGCAGCGCCGCGGCTCTGCAACCGGCCGGCGCCATGGCACGTTGAGCCAAAGGTTTCGTCCATCGCTTTCTGAGTCCCCACGGCGATAAAAGAATACCGCCCCATGTCACCGGGGATGAGTACCGGCTGTCCCACTTCTCGATAGCGCACCGGTACTTCAAGATTGCCAGGAGGAAACGCCCGGGTAGCTCCTTTTCGGTGCACCACCACCTTCATTATTTTACCCTTGACCCTGTGTTCCTCTGGTTTGGCTATGTTGTGAGTTACATCGTAGATAAGCTGCAAACCAAGGTCCCTGGGGCTTTTGTTAAACACCTTCATAAAAGTTTCCTTGACCCAGTGGGTCATGCATTGGCGGTTAGCCCATGCGTAGTTAGCGGCAGCGACCATTGCTGCGAAGTAGTCCTGTCCCTCCGGGGAATGAAAAGGGGCACAGGCGAGTTGCCTGTCGGGAAGGTGGATACCATAACGGACAATGGCTTCACCCATAAGGCGCACATAGTCTTCACACACCTGGTGTCCCAGACCCCGGGAACCGGAATGAATTAAAACTACCACCTGACCTGCCCCATCTAGACCCAGAGTAGACGCTATTCGGGCATCATAGATTTCGTCAATAATCGCTACCTCTAAAAAGTGGTTTCCAGAACCCAGCGTCCCCAACTGAGGCGCTCCCCTTTTTTTGGCTTTGGAGCTAACCTTGTCAGGATTAGCGCCCTTCATGGCGCCATGTTCTTCGGTTACCTCTGTGTCTTCGTGTTCGCCATAACCCCGTTCAACCGCCCAGAGCGCACCTTTTACCAGTACCTTATCCAACTCCTTTTCGTCCACCCTGATTTTACCTGACACACCCACTCCCGACGGAATATCGTTATAGAGATTGGTTACCAGGTCTTCAATCCTGGGCCTTACCTCTTGTTCGGTCAGATTGCTTCGCAGGAGCCGTACACCACAGTTGATATCGAACCCGACGCCGCCAGGGGAGATAACGCCATCTTTACCAGCCGTAGCTGCTACACCGCCAATAGGAAAACCGTAGCCCCAATGAATATCGGGCATAGCCATAGAGTAACCTACTATACCCGGTAAAAAAGCCACATTGACTACTTGTTCGATTGCTTGCTCCTGCCGGATTATTTCCAGCATGGATTCATCAGCATATATTAGACCGGGCACCCGCATACCCTGTTTGTAGGTAACAGGTATTTCCCATCGGTAGTCGTCCAGTTTTTTGAGGGTTCCTTCCCACCGAACCATAACCACCACCCCCTTATATATCGAAAATTACCTGTAATTTATATCCGTTGTTCTTTTCTATACGGAGCATATGATAGGTGGCTGCTTTCACGCCCAGCTTAACTTCATGTCGTGTGGGATCCACCTTTTCTCCGTAGGCTCGGGCCGTTAATCGGCCCGATTCAATTTCCACTACCTCAAATCTTTTGAACAGAATATTTTCGACATCGAAAATATAGATTAGCTCGTTAAGCCATTCTACGAGCAGGCTTTCCAGGTCGTTAGCGCGGACTTCTATTTGCCGTTCCGTTGTATCTTGTACCGAATCCTGGTCCACTATAAGGCTAAATAGACCTGAGGCGGCATTAGAAAAAGCCTGTTTCAAATCGGAGCCGTAGGCAATAATACCTGCATCCGCGGTGTGTTCGAGGATTTCAAAGTCGGGGGACATATGACGCCTCTTTAGAATATTATATCATAATAGAAGAGGATTCCGGGGAAGATACTGAATAGGCGTTTAATAGCTGGAGGAAGTTCATTACAAATCATATAATAAATATTTATAGATAGTTCATTTGCAAGGTAATCAAAAGTAGGAAAGGTTATTTACATGTAGCTTAAAAAGGGTATAATGTTGCATTAAACGGTCCTAAAAAGGAGGAAACTATGTTTAAGGTTTTGCTGGCTACCGATGGCTCCGGTTTTTCTCTACGGGCGGCTGACTATGTCGCAAATATGTTCCGGCACAGAACAGATCTGGAAATTACCGTCCTTTATGTGGAAGAGGTTAATTCAATGTTGCTCAGTCCTACATCAGCCGCTTCCATGCCGCAAATGCCGATTCTACCGGATCAGGTTACAGAAGCTCTTTCAACCATACAAGAGCACATGGAAAAAGAAAGAACCACAATACTGGCGAGTACCATGGAACGTTTCGCATCTTTGGGCAAACGAGCGACCAGCCGCTCCCAAATGGGCAAACCAGCAGATATTATTTGCGAAATCGCCGACCAGGAGAACGTTGATTTGGTGGTTGTTGGCAGTAGTGGTAAAGGGGTGATGAAACGGGCTTTGCTGGGGAGTGTTAGTTATAAGGTTGTCCACCAGGCAAAGGTACCCGTATTGGTAGTTCGGGAAAAGGACTAATATGACCGTAGAGCTAGCGGCTCATAGCGGCAGCTATGTTGACTCACTTAGCTGGCCCATGATAGAATATCAGGGCTAAATAACCGGGCCGCTAGCTCAACAGGTAGAGCAGGGCACTCTTAATGCTCAGGTTCAGAGTTCGAGTCTCTGGCGGCTCATATCTAACTTATTTAGCTGTTTTATCGGGCAACCCCGATGCGCGAAGTTATCCCGGTTTATCGGGGTGCAATTCATAATACACTCCCCACGAAAAACATTATTGCCGCCACTGTTTTCACAACCGGACAAATCTTTATTGTAAAATTCTGTTATCTCCCCCGTAGCTGCCGTCAACCCGGCCATAATAATAAGCATCACAGCCGATGCACAGTACAACAATAACAGACGCCTCATTTTGATCTACGCTTAGCAAGGTGACGACCAGAACTGCCACCACGATAAAAAAAGTGATAAACCCTCCGCACTTTTTATACGTGGATTTTTAAAGTGTTCAACGGAGGTGAGCAACCCCTGTCCTGTTCAGGTATAATGAAACACAGGATCAAATTTGGAGGTAGATATGACTGGGCCTTTGAACGGGATTACCGTCCTCGATTTTACACGGGTTCTGGCAGGCCCGTATGCCAGCATGGTAATGGGAGACCTCGGGGCGGAAATCATCAAGGTTGAACAGCCCAGGGTTGGCGATATTGCTCGAGGTAATGGGCCGTTTATCGGTAATGTCAGCTCTTACTTCCTCAGTCTCAACCGCGGCAAGAAGAGCATAACACTGGACATCTCCAAACCCCAGGGAACTGAACTGGCTCTAAAAATGGCCCAAAAATGCGATATTCTTTTGGAAAACTTTGTCCCGGGCACAATGAAAAGATTTGGCCTTCCGTATGAAATTGTCAGCGCCCGGAACCCGCAGCTTATATATGCTTCCATATCAGGTTTCGGACAAACAGGACCTTATTCCCAAAGGCCTGCCCTGGATGTAATTATCCAGGCAATGGGGGGCATAATGAGCATAACCGGTGAAGAGGGAGGGCCACCCATACGTCCCGGAGCATCTTTGGGAGATATTACCGCCGGGCTATTTACTTGTGTAGCTGTATTATCAGCCTTACAAGAACGGGAGAAAAGCGGCCGGGGGCAGTACATAGATATTTCTATGCTGGACTGCCAGGCTGCCTTGCTGGAAAATGCCTTCGCCCGGTATTTCGCTACAGGAGAAGTCCCAAAGGCCCTGGGTACACGGCATCCGGTCTTTACCCCCTTTCAGGCGTATCAAGCCTCCAATGGATTTATTGCCATTGCCCTCGTTGGAACTCAATGGCCCCTGTTTTGTTCCGCTATCGAGAGGCTCGACTTGATTGATGACCCTCGTTTCATCGACGGCTGGCAAAGAACGTTACACTACGATGAAATAAACCCAATCATCAGTGATGCTATAAAGGCTAAAACCACTCAGGAATGGTTGATATTGCTTGGTGGGTTGGAGATCCCCTGCGCTCCTGTGAACCGTATAGACCAGGTGGCCAGTGATCCCCACGTAAACGAGCGAAATATGTTTGTAGAAGTTCCCTGTCCGGGCGCAGGAAAGGCAAAAATTGTTAATTCCCCCCTTAAATTCTCTCGAACTCGAGCCAAGGTTGTGAGGGGATCTCCGGAACTGGGTGAACATACAGTTTATGTGCTGAAAACCCTGCTGAAGTTATCTGATGGTGAAATTGAATCCCTTATCCAACAAAAAGTAATATAGATATGTAAATGTTCTGATATACATATAACTACACGACGATTAAATCCTAAATAATTTCATTCGACTGAACTATCCGTGCAAAACATTCAGATGTATCGGATGCGTCGGAAACGGCAAAATCAAAAAAAACAAATAAGACCTTTCATCTACACACTCCCTCACTTTGCTCCACGTTGCTTCGGTAGGTTGGTTAATCATGGTAAATAGTTGGTATTTATTGTCTTATCCATTTAAATTAATAAAGATTACAATATATTTACAATGTAGCACTAGGGCGCTTTACATTTTAAAAAGTTTAGTATATATTAATATATTAAGAAAAGGGGAATAAGTTAAAGGATCCAACAACCATATTATACAATAATAAACAAATATTACAATATAATTACAATATAAACATACAGCACCTTGCCGATACAAAAGTATAATAAAATTAAAATATTATAAAGTATGGAGATTATAATAGGTATAAAAAGGTAAATAATAGTATATAATATGTAAAACCTAGTAAAGTAAACCGCCTAAATGGTAATAGTTATCGCCGAAATGTATTGTATACGGTAAATTACTAAGTTAAAATACGTTTACAAAAAGAGATCAATTATATCCCTGATTCAAACTTGTTGGTAAAGTGATAAAACAGGATTTTATTCCAGGGTCAAAGAAAAAGGGAAATATGGTATTTATAATTAACTGGATACGTCAAATCCGCTCGGCTTTTCACAGATATCAGAGGGTTTCCAACTGGTTAGCCATTCTAATATTAATCTTTAGCTTTACAGATATTATCGACGGTATACCCTTTTTCAGGTCTATGTCAATTCATCCTGCATTTCTTTTCTTTAGCGAAATTGATGACCTTGTAGTAATAGGGCTTATTTTATTTGTTGCGTATCGGTGGAACCTTGCTTTAGGGCAAGGAGGTATTATTCTCTATGCGCTTTTGCATATTTCATATTATTTTTTAGGGTATATGGCAGAGAATGACCTACCAATTCGGGTGGGTTCCATAGGTTTTATTTCTATAGTAGGGATTTGGTTAATATCAAGGTTGCGGAAAACAGAGATTGATCTGAGGACCTCGGAAGAGATGTTCCGGACTATGTCTGATAGCTCACCTATCGGTATATATATCGTGCAAGATGGAAAATTTCGTTATACCAACCCGCAATTCCGCAATTACACTGGATACCGTGAAGGTGAGTTGATAGATACCGATTCTTTGAATCTTGTCGTAGGCGAGGATAGAGATTTAGTCAGGGTAAATGCCATAAAAATGCTAAAAGGGCAAGAGGCCGTTCCTTATGAATACCGGGTAACGACAAAAAACGGTCAGATAAAATGGATCATGGAGACAGTAGTATCAGTCCGATACCATGAGAAAAAGGCTACCCTCGGCAATTTTATTGACATCACCGGACGTAAAAAGATAGAAGCAGAATTAAAAGAACGTAATATCCAGATGACCGCATTGCAACAGGTGAGCCGGGTGATTAATCAATCACTGGAAATGAAAATGGTTGCTAACTTAGCTCTGGAGGAGTCTCTTAAAATATTGAATCTGGATTGCGGAGCTATAAGATATCTTGATGAGGATACGCAGGAAATCGTACTACTGGCGCATAAAGGGTTGACACCGGAAATGGTTACTGAAATGCAAACCAGACCCAGGGTAAAAGTTGGACATGGCCCCATGGGTGAACTGGTAAAAACGGGAGAGCCTTTAATTATTCAGGACATTCCCAGCTACCCCAAATTTGAGTATGAATCCACCCGCAATTCAGGTTTCCAATCCTACCTTGGTGTCCCACTAAAAATTAATGGCAAAGTTGTGGGTACGATGACTGGTTTGTCACGCCAACGCCGTACGTTCACTAAAATAGATATGGAAATGCTATCCAGCTTAGGCAATATGATCGGCGTGGCCATTTCCAATGCCAGGTTTTATTCTGATTTGTGCCGGCGGACCACCGAACTAACTGCCTTACTAACGATAGAAAAAGGTCTGGCTGGCGATATTCCGATCCAACGAGCATTAGGTGGGGCATTGATAATTTTAGCTGATGGGATTGGTGCCGATATGGGCACCATTCATCTGTTTAATAATAAAAATAAATTAGAACTTGTCGCGCATCATTGCCTATCTCCAGAGCTACTGGAGTTAGCCCGAAAGGACATCCTTCACCATGGTATATTGGAGGAAGCAATAGAACGGCATGTACCCGTGACTATCGATGTATCTAAATACCCGGGTATTCTCAATGGCGCCGCCCCGTTAACCAAAAGTATCCGGATTTTAGCCTGCGCGCCGGTTATAATTGGCGAGCGAGTGCTTGGCGTTATTAACGTTGCCCGTAAACAATCCTCTCTGTTTAACGAGCAAGAATTAGAACTACTTCAATCGGTGTCTTCTCAGATTGCTGTCTCCTATGAAAGGGCCAAACTGGTAGATGAGTTGAATCTGAGGCTGGAACGCAGAGAAGCCAGGGCGCGTATCGCCGCCGCTATCTCATCTTCCCTTGATATGGAGACTATATTCCGCTCTCTTAAGGCTGAGTTACCCAGCTTGGTGCAATTTGCTCATTTTGCTGTTGCCCTTTTCAAAGGCAATACGTTGGAAATCTCTACTATCTCAGAAGAATACGGTGGTTTATTTCCCCGGGGGATGGTGGTTTCTGCTGAGGATGAGATGCTTTACAAGGTTGTCCAGGAGGGTAAACCTACCATAAGGAATGATATTGAGAAGGAAATAGCTCAACCGCTTGATAATAAATTGCTTGCTGTCGGCATCCATTCAACCCTGCTTATCCCGTTAAATGCTGGAGGCCATACCTTTGGTACGTTGATTTTAGCCAGCCGGGAAATTGGTAAATTCTCGGAAACAGACTTCCAGTCCCTTAAACCTATTGCCGATCAGCTAGCGGTGGCGGTAGATAACTCCAGGCTTTTCATGCAAATAGAATCAGCCGCGGGTGAATGGCGCAGGACTTTTGATACCATGAGCGATGGAGTAGCTATTATAGGCACTGATTTTCGGATAAAGCGCACTAATATGGCTCTTGCCCGGCTGTTAGGTACAAGCCCTCAGGATTTAATGGACAGATATTGGTACGAAGCGGTATACGGTACGTCCGGGCCGCCATCGGATTGCCCTATAAGGGTTTGCATCGCTGAAAAGAAAACTTTTGATAGGGAATGGCAGGAGCCAAATCTGAATAATCGCTGGTTGCATATGCGGGGAGACCCAATCCTGGGTACAAATGGGCAGGTACTAAGTGTTGTACAAACTTTGCGGGATATAACCGGTGAAAAGCAGAGACAGAAGAATCTGGAAAGCCTTTATCGGCTTTCCCAATCGCTATCAACCAGCTTGAATCTGGATACAGTAATAAATCTAGCCCTTGACGAAATAATACCCATAATTGGTAAATCCAATGCT
>JACVQG010000275.1 GCA_015661045.1 Dehalococcoidia bacterium
CAGCACCGCCAGCCCTCCAACTTTGACTATAAACTCCACTGCCTCTACTGGCGTTAGCTTTTCTCTCTCCGCATAGGCTGGCCCGTTCCGCCCGATATACTTATCGAACGCTTCCTTAAAATTGGCTATATATCCCTTTTCTTGCATTGCCTGCGCTATATGAGGGCGGCCGACAGAGCCTTCTCCAGCCAGCTCCTGCACCCTTGCCCATTCAATATGGATACCCAAGACTTTCAGCTTGGCGATCATTCTGCGCGCCCGGTCCAGCCGGCCAGTGCGCAATTTTTCCAACCGGGATAGTAGCACCTCAGACTTATAGTCCACAAAGTATCCCACAATGTGCACCTCGCCATGAGGCACATCGGTGCCAATCTCTACACCTGGAATGACCTCCAGAGGAGGATACTTTTGCGCAGCAGCCAGCGCTGCCGGCACCCCATCAACCGAGTCGTGATCGGTTAACGCCATCAACGTAAGACCTTGCTCAGCAGCATATTGTACTAGCTCCTCCGGCGAAAGCTTGCCATCGGAAGCAGTGCTATGTAGATGCAGGTCTGCCTTCATCCCCTCTTACCTCTACGTATTCGCTAATTCGTGAAATATTATCAGCCCGGCCGGTGTTATCATCCACCTCTATTAGCACCCCATTGAAAATGACATCGCCCTTGCCAACCCCCAAACGGTGAGGCAGCCGGGTGAGGAACCGGTCTAATACAGATGTAACATCATCCCCGATTACCGAATTTATCGGACCGGTCATCCCGATATCGGTAACAAAGGCAGTGCCTCCGGGCAATATTCTTGCATCTATAGTTCCTACGTGCGTATGAGTCCCCATTACTGCGCTGGCCCTGCCATCCAGATAATAACCCATAGCGCCCTTCTCCGATGTGGCCTCCGCGTGGAAGTCCACAACCAATACTGGAGGCCGGTTAGGAAGAGAGGCCAGCAGTGCATCCATGCCACGGAAGGGACAGTCCAGGCTGTTCATAAAGGTGCGGCCCATCAGGTTAACAATCAGGACTCCTTTGTGTATCAAATACCCCCTGCCGGGTACTCCGGGAGGGTAATTAAGTGGGCGGATAATGGGCAGGGGGCCATTCAAATGGGGTATTATCTCCTTCTGGTCCCAGATATGATTACCCGTGGTTAGAACATCCACCCCGGCAGATAACAACTCCTGAGCCGATGCTGATGTAAGGCCCATCCCGCCGGCGGCATTCTCGCCATTGGCTATGACCAGGTCCAGTTGATACCTATTCCGCAGTTCAGGGAGCAATGACCTAACCGCCCGGCGGCCCGGCTTGCCTATTACGTCGCCTATCATTAAAATTCGCAACCGGCATCCTCTTTCTTTATCTTTAACATTATACTATTTTATTCTATTATTTCTATCTCCCTGCACAATTGTATAATCTTCGGACCATTTCGGCCTGAGAGGGTTTTGCTGCTTACATATTTACGAGCACCTTTTTAATATCGTATAATGGCGCAACCAGTTCAGGCAAAGAGAATGTAGGTACAAAAAGCCAGAGGAAAAGACCCGGCAGCAATTTCAATGCGAGGGTAACCACATGCTAAGGGAAAGGGATTGGCAAGGTCGCCGTTCAATACGATTGAAGGGATACGATTACGCATTGGCAGGAGAATATTCGTTACCATATGCACACAATATCGGGAATGTTTGTTTGGGGAAATAATTGTACCGACAGCCCCCTATACCTGCCCTGAAATGAATCTTAATAACGCGGGCCGAATAATTACCACCGTTTGGAATCAAATCCCTGACCATTATCCAGGCATTGACATTGATGAATTTATGGTTATGCCAAATCATATTCATGGAATCATAATCGTAGGGGCAGGCCCCTGTGCCTGCCCTGAAAACAAACAGCAACCACGATTTGAAAATTGGCAAGGGCAACCACGGGGGGTTGCCCCTACAGGGTTGTCATTGCCCGATATTATCCACCGGTTTAAAACCATGACAACTAAACAATACACGGATGGTGTGAAACGTTTCGGTTGGCAACCATTTCAGGGCAAATTGTGGCAACGTAATTATTATGAGCATATCGTTCGGGACGATGAAGAATTGAATGCCGTTCGTCAATACATCAGGGATAATCCATTGAAATGGGAATCCGATTCAGAGAATCCAATGAATTTAAGAACGAAGAGGTAGTCACATTCCGTCATTTTGAATCCTCGCCAAAGTGGGAGCCAGGGATTTCTCCATCGCCCCGTTGGGTCGGGTGAATCATAACTCTTCTCCGGGCAGTGCGGGATAACCCCGGAAGTGTCTAATACCGTCAGTCCGTTGGCTTGGGATACCGGCAGTCCTATAATTCGGCTATGCCTTTTCCTCTGGAGCGCTGACCTAACCAGGAGCCACTAGAGGGAATGGGCTTTTTAGTAAAGGGAGTTAGCAAGTAAATTAATGGATATAGTATGAAAAAAGCGCAGAATAACTACGTATTCATTGATGGGCAAAACCTCAATCTCGGTACCCAATATATGGGATGGAAACTGGATTTTAAAAAATTCAGAATCTATTTGCGAGAAAAGTACGGTATTGAAACAGCTTATTATTTTATTGGTTTCGTAGAAGGTAACAGCGAATTATACAAAGCCTTGCAACTGGATGGTTATGTTTTGGTTTTTAAGCCAACTTTCAGAAATAATCAGGGCACGGTTAAGGGTAACTGTGATGCCGAGCTAGTACTTCAGGCGATGATAGATTTGAACAACTACGATAAGGCGGTAATCGTGACAGGGGATGGCGACTTCTATTGTCTAGTCCAACACCTGCGTAAGAACGGAAAACTACACTGCGTCCTGGCGCCAAACAGGGTCAAATGCTCGCATCTGTTAAATATGGCAGCAGGAAATCAAATAGCTTTTATGGACGATTTGAAGCAAAGACTAGAATACCAAAAGGGAGGCCTAAAATGAAAAGCACCCTGTCAGGACGGTACCTCACAGGGGTCTTTTCGTGTTGATTGTATTTGAATGGTATCAGACATAGTTGGATTTGTCAACAGCAAACGGGGGAACTTTCAGGGTCTTTGCATTATTGGAGACGCTCAAATAGAGGAGGCCGTATCACCTGTCATGCTGAGTGAAACGAAGCATCTGGGGAAAGAAGAGGGGAGCGCCCCAGCTGGCGTAAACGAGGTTACTCCAGCACTCCTGTGCCCAGGTATTCGGCGAACTCTTCATCGGGAATGCCGAGAAGCTGGGAGCAAACGTATTCCGTATGCTCGCCCAATAGGGGCGCAGGGCTAAGATGGTGTGGAGTCCTGGATAGCCGCGCCGGCCATGCCTGATGATAGCAATCGCCGAGGTCGGGGTGGTTAAGAAGCTCAAAATAGCCCCGGTGTTTCATTTGCGGATCGTTGTCCATATAATCACCGTTGCTCTGCACCACACCTGCGGCTATCTTATGCTTTTGCAGATATAACATGAGTTCTTCGGCGACGTAGTTAATCGTCCATGCCCCTACCAGATTGTCCAGCTCAACCTCATGGGCCTTCCTTTCGGCCAGGGTAGCAAAACGGGGATCTCCAGCCCAGGCTGGATTGCCCATAGCCTGGTAAAAGGAGCGCCACTCCTCTTCGGTGTATATAGCTATGGCACACCAGCGGTCATCTCCCTTGCAGCGATAGGCATTATGGGGAGCTGCTCTATCCGAGGCATTCCCGCGGCGGTTCATTTCATGATTGTTGAGTTTGTAGTCTAACAGAGTCGGGGAGATAAAGCTCAGGCCAGCCTCTAACTGAGCCAGATCGATGAACTGGCCTGCTCCGGTGCGCTGCCGGTAGTCCAGCGCTGCCAGTAAACCTGTAACTCCGAACCACGGCGCAAAAAAATCTGTATATGCGATATTCGGGGCGACACAACCTCTGTCCGGCCAGCCTGTCAAATGGTTAAACCCGGCCAGTCCGTTTAAGTTCCAACCAAAGCCCGGATGCTTTGCGTGAGGCCCTGTTTGCCCCTGGACGCTGGTGCTGAGCATAATTATCTGAGGATTGATCTTCTTTACATTGTCGTAGCCCAAGCCCCACTTCTCCACCACCCCCGGAGCGAAACTGGTTACCAGGACATCAGCCCAGGCTACCAGTTTTTTAGCCACTTCAATTGCCCGGGGATGGGCCAGATTAAGGGACAGGCTGAGTTTGCTGCTATTGAACAACAAGAAGCTGCCGCAGTTGTTTATGGCCGGCTTTTCGCCCCTGTAAGGAATACTGGTCCTGGTTATATCCGGTTTGGTAACGCTTTCCACCCGAACAACAGTTGCTCCGAAATCACCCAGATATTTTGTTATAAAGGGGCCGGTAAGCTGCCAGGTTATGTCGGCTACTTTTAATCCTTCCAGAGCGCTGAGTTTATCAGTCCCGGTAACAGCTTTATTGTTTATTTTTGCAACTGGCAGGTCTTCCTTCTGTCTCTCTAGCCGGGTTAATTCGGCCATTACCTCAGCATTATGTTCGCCAATAAGCGGAGCTCTCCGCGAAATACGCCACGGTGTAGCCGTCAATCCGCAATGGACTCCGGGATATGAAACCTGGACACCCAATTCAGGATGGTCCACCTTTGCCCAGAAATGCCGTGCAACCAGTTGTTCATTGTCACATATTTCCTGGGGGGTATTGCATGGCATCAGAGGGAAACGGCGTTTTAAAGCCTGTTCATAGAGAGCCGCTTTGGTATGTTTAAGGAAGAATTCTGCAAAGGTTACCTGCCACTTTACCGCTTCCTCGGAATATACCGAAAACATGTCCAGATTGAACCAGTTGACCTGCTTTAAAGGGCCGGCCATCCCCTCCTCATCCATCCAGTCCACCAGAGGCTTGAATAACCTTCCAAAAGTCCC